>CAYUSG010000019.1:0-34642 GCA_964447355.1 uncultured Paenibacillaceae bacterium | reverse complement strand
CCTACAGCTCGTCCGTATACCTATTGATCATTGTTCAATATTTTCTCACATGTGATGTAAAATGAAAAGGCTTTAACTCGCACTTTATTGAATTGTAATGAATTTTTTAAAGTTTTCGAAGGTCTTCTCTCCGATTCCTTTCACCGAGGTAACCGATTCAATCGATGTAAAATCTCCATGCTGCAGTCTGTACTCCACAATGGCTCTGGCCTTGCTTGGGCCAATACCCGGCAGCTCATCCAACTCATCAGCAGTGGCCGTATTGATATTCACCTGGATGGCATCTGAATTCGAGGTATTCGTCATTTCTTCTGGTTCATGGCCGGATTGACTGTCGGCATCTGATTGTTCTTCTCCTGAAAGCATTTTTAACTGAGCGTTGTCAGTACCTGAGATTATTTGATCCGCGCTCCTTTCAAGTTCATTTGCTTGCAGTGTATTCTCAACCTGCTCAGTCAACTCAATCCAGCCTTCGCCTTGCCTGTCCTGCCATAATCCAGCCGGTTCAAGCATAATATAGCCACAATAGAGTGTAAACCCTATCATTCCTGCACCCAAAAGTATCAAAATACTGTTCTTCAATTCATCATTAGCCTCCTTTATTTGAATGAATTAAACTTTTTAATTTAGGATAAAACCTCTTTTCGTTCCAAAATTTGTAATGTATCTCAAACCTGCAGCATACACATGTCATAGCATCTGTTTTTGCTCGGTGCAAACCAATTCACCTAGGAGGGTTAATCATGATGAACGTAGGCTTCATTGGAACCGGCAGCATGGGCAGCATTCTTATTGAATCCTTTATACAGTCCGGCGCGATAAAATCGATACAAGTCATGGCCCATAATCGGACTAAATCAAAGGTCGATCAACTCGCAGAGCGATATCCGGGACTCCGTGCAGCTCATTCAAATACAGATGTTGTCTTAAACAGCAAGTGTATTTTTATCTGTGTAAAACCGGTAGAGTTTAAAACCGTCATAGATGAAATTCGTCACACCGTTACCAAGGAACAAATCATCGTTTCGATCACCAGTCCCGTTCTTATCAAGCATTTAGAGGATCAGTTAGAATGCAAAATTGCCAAAGTCATTCCGAGTATTACCAATTACGTTTGCAGCGGAGCTTCACTCTGTATGTACAGCGAACGAATGACACCCGAGGATCAGGTTATCTTAGAAAGCTTACTTAAACACATGAGCAGACCCATTGTCATCGACGAACAATTTACAAGGGTCACTTCGGACATTTCTAGTATCGGTCCCGCATTTATGGCTTTCTTCTTACAGCAATTAATTCAAGCGGCCGTTGATGAAACAGGCATACCCAAAGATCAAGCTACAGCACTTGCAAGTGAGATGATGTTAGGTACTGGCAAATTACTGACGGCGGGGGCCTTTACTCCTGAACTATTGCAAGAGCGCGTATGTGTTCCGGGCGGAATAACTGCAGAGGCCTTAAAATTTATGTCTGTTCAATTTGAAGGAGTGTTTAACCAATTGATCCAAACGACACATCATAAGTATTTTGAAGACCTCGATAAGGTTGAAACCCTCTTCTACGGGCAAAAAGTAGAATGATCCGCACAGGTTTACATGCTGCGCGGATCATTCAGTAGAATTTATACAGTTGGTAACTATCCGTTTTAGTTAGCTACAATGTTTACCAATTTACCCGGCACAGCTATCACTTTACGTACCGTCTTACCTGCGATTAGAGACTTTACAGCATCTAAACCTAGTGCCAGCTCTTCCATCGCTTTGGCGTCCATATCCTTTGGTATGGTGACACGATCAACAATTTTTCCAGTCACTTGAACAACAATTTCAACTTCATTATCAACTGTCCATGCTTCTTCATAAGTTGGCCAAGGCACATACGTTATCGAATCTTCATGTCCCAAACGTGACCAGAGCTCCTCTGCAATATGCGGCGCAAGCGGTGAAAGCATCTGAACGAAATGCTCCATCGCAGCTCTCGGCAGCTCCTCCGCTTTATAAGCTTCATTCACGAAGATCATCAACTGGCTGATAGCGGTATTAAAGCGAAGGTTCTCAAAGTCATCGGTTACCTTCTTCACTGTACGGTGCCACACCCGTTTAAATGCATCATTGCCTTCCCCGGCAATGATGCGCGGGTTGATGCTGCCGTCCTCGCTGATGAACAATCTCCATATCCGATTAAGGAATCGGTACATCCCCTCTACACCGCTGCTGTTCCAAGGTTTTGTCGCTTCCAACGGCCCCATGAACATCTCATACATACGAAGTGTATCTGCCCCGAACTCATTAACGATTTCATCCGGATTAATCACATTACCTCTGGATTTACTCATCTTCTCGTTATTTGTTCCTAGGATCATTCCCTGGTTCACCAATTTATGGAATGGCTCTTTCGTGGACACGACCCCAATATCGTAAAGAACCTTGTGCCAGAATCTAGCGTAAAGCAAGTGAAGTACTGCATGCTCTGCGCCACCAATATATAAGTCAACTGGCAGCCAGGCTTCTTGCTTGTCTTTAGAGCACAGTTCCTTATCATTCTTCGGATCTATATACCGTAAGTAATACCAGCAGCTACCCGCCCATTGCGGCATGGTATTCGTCTCACGTCTAGCTTTCATACCTGTTTCAGGATCTATCGTTTTTACCCAATCTGTCACATTAGCCAGTGGGGATTCACCGGTTCCTGATGGTTTGATTTGATCAATGTCTGGCAGAAGCAATGGGAGTTGATCCTCGGGTACCGTCTTCATAGTGCCGTCTTCCAGATGAAGAATCGGAATCGGCTCACCCCAGTAACGCTGACGGCTGAATAACCAATCACGTAATCGATAGGTCACCTTGCCTTGCCCTTTGCCGTTTTCATCCAGCCATTCAATCATCTTGGCAATGGCTTCCTCGTTATTTAATCCATTAAGGAAATCAGAATTCACGTGAGCACCATCGCCTGCGTATGCTTCTTGTTCTAGATTTCCGCCAGATACCACCTCGATGATATCCAGCTCGAATTTACGTGCAAATTCCCAGTCACGCTGGTCATGACCTGGAACCGCCATTATGGCACCTGTTCCGTAGCCTGCTAACACATAATCCGCAATCCAGATCGGAGTTTTCTTGCCATTGACAGGGTTTATCGCATAAGCCCCGGTAAATACACCGGATTTATCTTTTGCCAAATCAGTGCGCTCTAGATCACTCTTGCGGGCAGCTTGCTCAATATAAGCATCAATCGCGGCTTTTTGTTCCGGCTTCGTAATCTTGGCAACTAATTCATGCTCGGGTGCCAGTACGCAATAAGTTGCTCCGAATAATGTATCAGGACGCGTAGTGAATACAGTCAAGCGTTCATCTGTACCTTCGATTTGGAAATAAACCTCTGCTCCCTTGGATTTGCCGATCCAATTGCGCTGCATTTCCTTGATGCTTTCCGTCCAGTCTAATTCTTCCAAGTCTTCAAGCAGGCGTTCCGCATATTCTGTAATTTTCAGAACCCATTGACGCATCGGCTTCCGAATAACAGGGTGACCTCCTCGTTCGCTCTTACCGTCAATGACTTCTTCATTGGCAAGTACGGTGCCTAATGCTGGACACCAGTTCACCGGCACCTCATCCACATAGGCCAGCCCTTTTTTGTAAAGCTGGATGAAGATCCATTGGGTCCATTTGTAGTATTCTGGATCTGTTGTGCTGATTTCTCGATCCCAATCATAAGAGAATCCCAGCGATTTAATCTGCCTGCGGAAGTTATTAATGTTCTTGACGGTGATGTCGCGAGGGTGCTCACCTGTATCTAGCGCGTGCTGCTCAGCAGGTAAGCCAAAAGCATCCCAACCCATCGGATGCAGCACATCAAATCCCCTCATTCGTTTATAGCGGGAAACAATATCTGTTGCCGTATATCCCTCTGGATGACCTACATGCAGTCCCGCCCCTGAAGGATAAGGAAACATATCTAAAGCGTAAAACTTAGGTTTATTAGGATCCTCAAGCACCTTAAACGATTGATGCTGATCCCAATATTGCTGCCATTTCGGCTCAAGCTTCTGTGGTTGATATCCATGTTGATTGACTTCTTGTGACATGCCATTCCCTCCAACAATATAAAAATATGTAGCCTTATTGAAACAAGTTCAAGGATAACTAATATCGGATATCCGATCCAAACAAAAAAACCCCCATCACTAGCTACATTCAGCTAGGGACGAGAGCTTAATTCCCGTGGTACCACCCTAGTTAGCATCCGCATGCTTTGCAGACACTCACTTTTGACCCTTAACGCGGGTAAAACGTCGAATAAAGCTCCAAGGTAAGTTCATCTCATCGTAAGTCTACCGATTCACACCACCCATCGGCTCTCTTAAAGACTATCCGAAATTACTACTCCTCTTCACAGCCCGTCCATTTGATATATGTTCTTTAGAAATTCCTTTTGATTATATGCAAAAACAATGGATTATGTCAAGAAACAGCACCTTCTAGTGCCTTGTTAAACCTCATAATTAACAATACGGATCTGTGTGTGACGGTAAACGACTTATGGAAACCTTTCCATTTTCAAGTTATACTAGTAATAAAGATTATTAAAGGAAGGTAGCAATATGAATATCTTACGAGATGAACGCGGCAATTTAATATATACTTTAATGCTTGCCATCATCCTTCCTATTGTTTCCATCTCCGTCTTGTCTTTAATCACATCTCAGATCCTTTTCGATCGAAACAGTGCCCTCAATCATAAAGCTGAATATATTGCTCAAGGGGCTATGGACGCGCTAAATGATTATCTAATGGCTCAACCAACGACGGCTTTGCATGCGTTTAATGAATGGATAGATGATTACAGCAGCCCCATTAGTTACGAAGATGCAAATGGAGCTGCGGTTCAAGTGCAGTATTCTGAATTAAACACCAATGTATCACTGAATCATTTTGGATATCAGGTGACTGCCACCGTCACTAGTGGCAACCAAAGCGTAGAGCGAACGATCCGTTATGAGTTTCCTATTTCTCGATTAGTCAATGGCGGCATCTATAAAATCGTCAATGTGAGCAATAATCGAGTGTTAGATAGGATTGATAAATGGGAGAATACAGATCAACATGATGTCATTGTTGCAACAGCAAACGGATCGAACTCCCAGAAATGGAAGGTCATTAACGTTGAAGATGTGAATGGAAACCTCACTTACAAACTCATTAACATGGAAGAAGGACAAGCACTGGATATACCAAATGCTAATTCAAATCCCGGCGTTAATATACAAATCACTTGGGATAATTATTCAAACGCACAGAAATGGCAGTTCATCTATAAAGAGAATGGAACGTTTGCGATGTTGAACCCGCAAAGTGGCAATGTGTTAGAAGATGATGGAGCACGTGTTCAGACTAATGTGGACAATGGTTCTCTCATACAACGCTGGAGATTCGAGCTGGTCGAAGCCCCCGTAGATGGAGAGCTAATATCCAATGGGACTTATACGGTTGTACATCCATATACTGGACAAGTGCTTGACTTACATAATAACAATTCAACGCACTATCCACTTATCATTAAGGTCACTGATTATAATGGTACATCCGCACAAAGATGGAACCTTGTTGAGAATGGTGATGGAACGTACCAAATCGTTCTTTTATCCAATGGTTGGTTATTGGATGTTATTAATGGTCAAGATGATTTGATCGCAGCAGCAGATCGAATTGGTGTGCAAATTGAACCTTATAACGGCACGGTTGCCCAAAAATGGACCATCATTCCTGATTCGAATTCGCCCGATACCTATAATATTATTTATCGTTACGGCACAGAGTACGCCAAATATCTAAATGTTAATTTTATGTCGAGCAACCCATCCCGCCAAGTAGACGTATATAAATATTATTATGCAAACGCTCAGCAATGGCAGTTTAGGCAGCTCCAGACTGAACTGCCAGACGTCGTATATAAACCTGTAATGATCCAATGATTGCTGCAAATCATTTATCTAAACAATAATGGGGTTTCCCAAGAGCCAGTAAATCCAGGCTCTTGGGAAACCCCATTTTAATTTTAAAGGTTAAGAGAATAGTCCATTACGGATAAACTCTTAAGCATCAGTATTTATTCAATCCAATTGTTACTTCCAGTAGCTCTGTACGTTCAATCTCTTGCCCCTGAGCACCTATGCGCGTGGATATAAAGGGAAGTGCAACCACAACTTTGTCTAAACCTGCTGCTTCTTCTTGAAAGACGGCTTCAGTCGGCTGTGTCAGATTATCAGCAATTTGTTGTATCAACGTATACACCCCAGGATTGTCCAGATCACCATTAAAAGAGTACATATTCAGTACAACCTGATCACCTGCTTGTTCGACCCGAAACGCTACGTAACCATTTTGCATCGTATTCAGTCGTAATTCATTGTAAAAGTTATTGTTACAGCATACCCTCTTGTTATCAATCGGTGTATCTTTAATATGCCTGGACAGCATGTCCACAGCTCTGCGAGTTTGAGTATGATCTGTGAATTGCTGCGTGGCATTCGTAGAAATCTGGTTAAGCGACCAGAACGCAGCGAAACACGCCCCTAGAATGATCGTACTGATCGTAAGAGCCGCTAATACTTCAATAAGGGTAAATCCTTGCTCGTGCTTTAAGCTTTTCATAGGATCAACTCCACGTCACTATTACGAAAATGATCACTGGCTCATACCCAGTGCCCGTAGAGCAGGTCATCATCGTTTCCAGAACAACACGGTTCGCTGGAATCGCATCGAATGAAGGGGCTGTACTAATATTAGTAACAATCGGCACTTGTCTAGTAAAGGGGTCTAAGTCTTGTTCAGGAAATTGGGCTTCAAGCGCGCTTCTTAATTCAGCTTCTGTGGGTAAATTGGAAGGTGTATACGCTGCATCAAGAAAATCTCTAACTTCAACTAAGTAATTCTCTGCTTCAAGCTGGGTCTCATACCGCATATCTATTTTTTGCGTAGCTAATAGATTCGAACCAGAGAGCTGTGCAATAACAAGTACAATGGTACCCAGTATCACAACAGATGCCAAGACTTCTATTAACGTTATGCCCTTATCGTTATCCTGCATCCGACGGCCTCCTCTCTACCATAAACTATCTCTTAATTTAATTTTACATAATATATCACGATATGGAAAGGGCTCATTATCTAGACGGATAGTAAATGATAGCGTTTACCACTTCTACAGCAAATGGGTATCATCCGAAGAGTCAATCACACATGACATTTCGAATAATACCCATCCAATTCATTTATTATTTTCACTTCTTGCATGCAAAAAAAGCTCTCGCAGATTGTTCATTCGGTGCAGTGTTCATAAAATCTGCAGTGACCGTAATATCTTCAAAACCAATGTGTTCAAGCTGCTGCTTCAACCAAGATAAATCATAGGCCCGTTGGACATGAACCTCTTCAAAGCGGCGAAACAGATCAGATTCAGCACCTTGCTTCTTAGGCAAGGCTTTAACGAAGAAGGTAATCGCATGCTCGATTTCCAGACGTTCTTCATCCAATTCACTAGTCCAAATGTAGGCAACATTCTCCTCATTATAGAAGAAAGGCTGCGATTGTGCTAGCACAATCATCTGTTCAGGCGTGTGGACATCGAATAAGAATGAACCACCCGGTTTCAAGCCCTGGTATACCTGGTTAAAGGTTTGAATGATATCTGATTCCTCAGTCAAATAATTCATACAATCGCAGAAGCTAATGACTGCATCTACAGGATGACTCCACTCCCATTCCCTCATATCCTGATGCAACCACTCCACACTGCCCCCTCTAGCAAATGAAGAAGTTCTCAGGCATTGCTCCGCCTTCTCTTGTGCATTCGAAAGCATATCTTCCGACAAATCAATCCCTATGACTTGACAGCCTGCTTGAGCAAGCGGGATGGACAGCGTTCCTGTTCCACAGCCTAGGTCTACCACCGAATGAGGGCTTCCCAGTCTTTCCCATTGCCGCTTCGCATAGGATAACCACTGAGCATACGGGACATCTTCCATCAGTTGATCATAATAATAGGCAAAATCTTGATAAGACATCTATTCCTCCTTAACATCTTGCTTATCCTTCAGATAAGTCCAGCTGCCTTCCTGATATACTAAACCATCCTTCATAAGCTTGCCGATTGCCCGTTTAAAGGCTGACTTACTCATACCGAACTTGTTCGTTATGAGGTCCGCTGGTGTTTCATCTGAATAGGGCATAGCACCGTTTGGGCGTTCCTTTAAAAACGTTAACAAGGTGTCTGAATCCACATCCATACTTTTTTCTTTCGGGGCTCTTAATGAACAGTTAGCCCGACCATCCTCGCGAACATGTACAATACGAACGTTAACCCGATCCCCCAGTCTGAGCGGGGAGATGCGTTCTGAATCATGAATGAAACCAATTGCCCCAAAACCGAGTAAACCGCCGTCAATCACTACGAAGCTTCCCATTTTCAAACTTTTGTAGACCGTAGCTTCGTGCCACTGGTTCTTCCAGGATTGTGGTGCATGAAAACAAAGACGGGTTAAGGTTTCTTCCCCCGCAGCCCTACCTAGCATGCGCCCCTGCTTATCTCTGGACATCGTTACAAATACCTTGCTGCCAATAACCGGCCACAGTGCTTTATCTTCTGGCAGTTCACGGATGGGCAGCAGCATTTGACGTCCCAAACCAATCTCAAGAAATAAACCCAAGCGCTGATTGATGTCCTTCACTTCCAACGCCGAAGTTTCACCATATTGAATCAACGGCTTCTTCATCGTCGCCGCCAGACGATCCTCGGTATCATGGAACAAGAAAACTTCAATCCGATCCCCTACTTGAAGCTCCTCGGTAATCTCAGAATAGTGAAGCAACACCTCCTGCTCACCGTTAGTTAGAAAAAAACCGTAAGGGGACTTCTCCCTTGCGGTTTCAAGCGTTACATACGTCCCAGCCTGTAGTGATGTCATACCGATTCCACAACCTTCGCATCTGACCACAAGCGTTCGATGTTGTAATATTCTCTCTCATCCCGGTGAAACACGTGCACGACTACATCTCCAATATCGACTAATACCCAGCGTGCTGTGTCAAAGCCTTCCATCTTCCTTACGTGTCCGCCCTTTTCTTCTATGCCCTTCTTAATCGCAGTTGCGATCGCCTGCACTTGTGTATCTGAATTACCGTGGCAGATTACAAAATAATCTGCAATTAATGAAATTTGCTTAATATTAAGACTCACAATATTCATAGCTTTCTTATCTTCTGCAGCATTAACAACCAAGTTCAATATGGTTTCTGAATTCATATTCGTCTCATCCTCCCGTTGTATCAACATTATTTCATCTGAATCCTGCGAATCAGATCATTGCGAGCCAGCAGCGTTAGCGGGAAAATAATTTGCTGCTTTTCAAGCAGAAACCGGATCGTTGATTCAAATCCTGCTAGCAATGCTTGATCCAAGCTTTTCTCCGACAACGTCCTGATCGCCTCAACACCAGGAAAATCCCTTCCCGGCTCCATATAATCAGCTAGGCATACAACCTTTTCCAATACACTCATCTGCTCGCGGCCAGAAGTATGATAGCGAATAGCATCTAAGATATTCGAATCCGCTATTCCAAATTCATGCTCTGCTACATGTGCGCCGACAGGGGCATGCCATAATGCTTTATCATGATCTAATAAGTCCGAAGGCAGGTGATGGTCGATGATCACCTTGCGCATTTGTTCAACCGGCCAATATTTCGCCACATCATGCAGAATAGCGGCCACCTCAGCCTTCTCTGGGTCTGCTCCATAGCGATGAGCTAGAGCAATCGCGGTCTCGATTACGCCCACTGTGTGCTGCCATCTGCGTTCGGGCATCTGGGCTTTGACCTTTTCAGCCATCAGAACTTTATTCATACAATCGATTCTCCTCTATATAATGATGCACGCTTTCCGGAACGAGAAAACGAATAGAAGAGCCTGATTGCTTTCGTAACCGAATCACTGTTGATGAAATGTCCACCTGCAGCATCGGTACAAGATGAACCGTTTTACGAATAGCTTCCCCTAGACTCTCCCAATTTATCGCATGACCAGGCCGTTGCAGCCCGATAAATGATATGTATTGAATTAATTCATCTATTCGATCCCAATGCGGTAAGTATTGAACCATATCCGCACCAATAATGTGGTAGAAGGCATAGCTGGGATGAGCTGCCTGTAATTCCCTAACCGTATCTAAGGTATAAGATTTGCCCCCGCGCTGAAGTTCAATATCATTACATTTAAATGCAGCATGATCAACGATCGCAGCTTTGACCATCTCTAACCGCTGCTCGGGCGTTGCGATAGGTTCATTGTCCTTATGCGGCGGCTGGTAGACAGGTATAAACCAAACCTCATCCAGTCCCATGCCTTCCCTTGCCTGCTCTGCGGCTAATAGATGTCCGATATGAATCGGATCAAAGGTTCCCCCCATGATGCCAACCTTCACTATGCCACCTGCTTTCTCCTTAAGGGAGCTCTATTCGCTTGTGCTCCTTCGATTCTTTGTACAATACAATAACTCTGCCTATGACCTGTACTAATTCAGCACCCGTACCTTCTGCTAATTGCTGACCTATGTCTTTAGGCTCTTCGAAATTATTGTTCAACACTTGCACTTTGATTAGCTCTTTTGTTTCAAGTGCTTCATTAATATTCTGAATCTGATTCTCGCTGACACTGCCTTTACCTACTTGAAAAATAGGGTTTAAATGATGGGCCTCTGCGCGTAAAAACCGTTTTTGTTTTCCTGTAAGCATAGTTTCAACCTCTATTCTCTTCACTTAGTGCTGTTTCTACAGCGGTTCGCATCACATTCACAGGTGCCGATTGACCCGTCCAATATTCAAAGGCAAATGCGCCTTGGTATATGAACATGCCTAAACCACCGTGAATACTGGCACCGCAATGTTTAGCTTCTTGAAGTATTCTAGTTATCCTTGGGTTATAGATGAGATCGCTAACGATCAGATCCTTATGGAACCAGCTTGTATCTATCGGCACCTCATTCACATGGGGAGACATACCAACCGAAGTCGTATTAATCACAATATCCACTTGGGATTTAATATGATCTATTCCTTCCAATCCCATTCCTTCGGCATTGCACAACGCCTGCATATGCCGGGCCAGCGCATCAGCCTTATCCTTAGTTCGATTAACAATCCAAATCATCTCAGGCTGCTCTTTCGCAAGTGCATATACGACGCCCCTTGCTGCGCCGCCGGCACCAATTACTAATAACCGTTTGCCTCTTAAATCTAATTGCATTTCTTCCTTTAATGAACGGACATAGCCGATGCCATCTGTATTATAACCGATTAATTTGCCATCCCGATGGACAATCGTATTCACTGCTTCAATCATACGGGCTGATTCGTCCATGTCGTCCAGATAATCCATCACATGAACTTTGTGCGGGATTGTGACATTTAATCCGCCAAAACCCAAAGCACGAACGCCTGCAATTGCTTCACCAAGCTGCTCAGGCTTCACGTGAAAAGCACCGTAAACTGCGTTAATGCCAGCAGCTTGAAAAGCGCTATTCAACATGACGGGCGATTTCGAATGGCGAATCGGATCACCAATGACACCGTATAATTGGCTGTAGCTGTCCATATGAAAACCTTGAATATCCTTCATGTTCATATCTCCCATGTCTTGTTCCTTCTATTGAAAGGTGAATTAAATTAATGCTTCTCTTAACACGACTTTGATTCCATTAGGTGCATGAATAACAATGCTGGCGCCTTGATCACTGTTCACTTTAATCCAGCCCAGTCCTGAAATCAGAATATCAGCCCGTGTTCCTTTCTTCACCTTAAACTGGTGTTTCGTCCATCCTGGCAGCTCTTTAAGCTGTTCCAGCGAAGGCGGAGCAAGCATCTCGCCTTTGTGCTCAGCATACAGCTCATCCGCTCGGTCCAATTTGGTGCGGTGAATATTCATACTGTTGGCCAAATAACACGTAAACGATTGGCGGGGACCTTGCAGAAAATCAAACCGCGCCATTGCACCGAAGAATAGGGTCTGTGCCTCATTCAGCTGATACACCCTTGGCTTAAGCGGTTTATCCGGCATAATGGAAGGCAAATCAGACTTCGCCACAACTTCGGTTAAACGATAAGGATACACTATACCGGGTGTATCGATGATAAAGCTTCCGTCGTCAATCGGAATTTTCACAAGATCAAGTGTTGTCCCAGGGTAAAGGGAAGTGGTCAGCTCACGATCAAGATCACTGTAATCGGTAATTAATCGGTTGATCAGTGTAGACTTCCCGACATTTGTAGCGCCTACCACATAGATGTCCTTAAGATTTCTGCGCTGTTCTTGAATCACTTCAACTACACGTTCGAAGCCAATCCCTTTCTTCGCACTCGTCAACACCACATCAGCCAGTTTAATGCCGTAGGCTTTAGCCTGACGTCTTGCCCAATTCTCAACCTTATTCAAATTCAAATCACGAGGCAACAAATCCACTTTGTTAATCACTAGCACCACTGGATTAGTGCCAATGAAACGCTGCAGCCCTTGAATGAAACTGCCTTCAAAGTCAAAAATATCCACTATGTGCACCACAAGGCTTTTAGTATTGCCGATATGGTTTAGGATTCTTAAGAAATCATCCTGATTTAGAGTAATCGAGGATATCTCATTATAATGCTTTATTCTAAAACAGCGCTGACAGGTGACCTCTTCCTTCTTAAGGGCAGCTGCTGGAACATAGCCAAGCTGCTGGGCATGATCGCTTTGCAGCTTGATGCCGCATCCAATACAAACGGGTATACCCGCTTGATGTGCATGAGGTTCAACATTCATGGTTTAGTCCTCCCATTTCATTAATCCTTGTTGCTTCATTCTGTTCAAGAAGAACCGTTCCAGCATGCGATTGATCCTCGTTCCGATGCTTTCGTCAGCTGGAGCAATGGGCAGAACGAGAATAGCCCTCATACCCATGCGATTAGCACCGAACACATCAGTCATCATTTGATCACCAATGACTACGATCTCATCTTTATTAAGCTTAAGCATGCGCTGAGCTTCTACAAAAGCGCGATTCAACGGCTTTTTCGCCCTATGTATGTAAGGCAGGTTAAGCGGGTCAGCAAAGGCAGCAACACGCAATTTGTTATTATTAGACACCACAACCACTTTAAACCCTTGTGACTTAACTTTGTTGAGCCACGCTGTCAGCTCAGGGGTTGCATTCGGTTCTTTCGCACCGACAAGCGTATTGTCCAAATCTGTGATGATGCCCCTTATTCCGGCAGCATATAATGCCTCGAGGTCTATATTGTAGATGGTCTCTACTTTTTTATCGGGTATTAAATACTTAAGCAAATTCGTTATCTCCTCTATCGCTATATAGGTCAAACTATACCATAATTGACCATTTGCATACAAATAGAACACTGCACATAGCAGTGTCCGCCGGGCATCATACTTTATTACACTAGTTCAGTTCGATGGCAGATTCCTCTCACTTGAACTGATTTTCTCCCTGCAGCTTTAACCCTTCGGCTTGAAGAATAAAGCTGCCAAGAAGGAAAAAATTATCGCTGCTGATATCCCCGCGCTCGTAACCTCGAAAATCCCTGTAATAACGCCTATAAATCCATCGCGTTCTAATTCACTGAGCGCTCCATGTACCAGAGCATTGCCAAAGCTGGTAATTGGTACTGTCGCTCCAGCACCTGCAAAATCAATCAATGGATCATACCATCCTAACGCATCCACAACAGCACCTACAACAACTAGTATACTCATGGTATGCCCGGGGGTGAGCTTAAAGACATCAAACATAAGCTGCCCGATCGTGCAAATCGCACCACCTATCAAAAAAGCCCATAGAAATTGCATATTACTTGTCCCCTCCTTGCTGCTCAATGGATACTGCGTGCGCAATACACGGGATGCTCTCTCCTTGTTGGAATGTTATAGGCGAGAGTAAGGCTCCAGTCGCTACCACTAAAATGCGCCGCAGTTCACCCTTCTTCATCCGATTTAACAAATGGCTGTAAGTTACAACCGCGGAACACGCACAGCCGCTTCCTCCCGCCTGAACCTCTTGCTTGGCCAAATCATAGATCATTAATCCGCAATCATCAAAGGTGGTTTCATCTATAGGAATGTTATGATCTTTAAACATGTCAGAAGCAATAGCATGGCCAACTTTTGCTAAATCCCCCGTTACAATAAGATCATAGTAACCTGGGCTGCGATCCAAATCCTTGAGGTGAGCCTCAATGGTGTCTACTGCTGCTGGAGCCATGGCCGCACCCATATTAAAAGGATCTTTGATTCCCATATCGATAACACGTCCTATGGTTGCAGACTCTATTAGAGGACCTTCGCCTTCTCGAGCTACAACTGCAGCTCCGGCCCCAGTTACAGTGTACTGTGCTGTTGGCGGTTTCTGCGATCCATATTCCGTCGGATATCTAAACTGCTTCTCAGCCGTGCAATTATGGCTGCATGTTCCAGCCAACGCGTATTGAGCAGAACCTGAATTAACGATTAAGGCCGCTAAGGCTAGGCTCTCCATTGACGTAGAGCATGCGCCAAAGACGCCCAGAAAAGGGATCGACATCGTTCGAGCTGCGAACGTGCTGCTTACAATCTGGTTCATCAGATCGCCGCCGATCTGAAACTGAATATGTTCTTTGGATAAGCCTGCTTTATCCACCGCTTTCTTAGCTGCTTCTTCCATTAAAGTGCGTTCTGCAGCTTCCCAGCTCTTCTGCCCTAAGAGCAGCTCCTCGTGTACGATATCGAATTCATTTCCCAACGGACCTTCGCCTTCATCGGGTCCAACGATCGCAGCGGATGACCTAATGACAGGCTTATGTTCGAACTGCCAAGTCTGATAGCCTACCAACATTATTGATGCCCTCCAATGCCGAATATGGCGTAAATGAGCCCAACGAAAAATGCAGCCACCGTCCCGAATACGATAACTGAACCGGCCAGCTTGAACATATTGCCGCCGACACCTAAAACTAATCCTTCACTTCGGTGTTCCAAAGCTGCTGAACAGACTGAATTAGCAAAGCCTGTAACGGGGACTGCCGTTCCAGCACCCGCCCATTGTGCTATTTTGTCATACACACCTAGACTTGTTAATATCACGGATGCAAATATAAGCACGGCTACCGTAGGATCACCCGCCGTATCCTTTGTGTATCCGAACCATCTAACCATCGCATGCATTACCCCCTGCCCAATGAAACAAATAAATCCACCTACAAGAAAGGCGCGAATACAGTTTCTTATGACAGGTCGCTTGGGTTCTTTACCTTTTGCTAAGTTGTGATATTGTTGTTGTGCGGCTGTTAAAGCCTTCTTCTTCTGGTTCGCCATCTATTGTCATCCTCTCTTACCTTGTTAAATATGGCCTCATATCATGAATAGTCTGCTCTAAAAGTTGAGCACAACTTGCATAAAGCAGCTTTGCTTGTTCATCTCGCGTGGATAAACTAAACATCTCTAAATCCGCCTCACATTTTTTCAAAGTCGCGAATAACTGCGCTTTTTGCTGCGGAGCAGGGATTTGAATTTGGTCATCAAACAAGTCAACATACAGTTGACCGTAGCTGTCGACTTGTCCAATAAAGATATTGTCCAGGGTCACACCCAGCTTATCAATTTCCGTTAACAACCAAGACCGGCTCAGTCCCAGCGTTGCAAGCGGTTCATCCATGATATTCCCATCCATGATCACCGTTTGGGGTTCCTGCTCAGGCGCAATCTTGATACCTAAGCTTGAAGGTGTAAGGGGCTGTTTATCTTTCTTTAACAAGATGGATAAGCTGCCTGAAGTCTCTAATACTGCAAATTCCACATCAGCCATCTGAAATACATTCTTCTGTCGCAGTTGCGCGAGCAGTTCGTCTGAGTTATAACGAACCTTCTTTAAATTATCTTCAAGAATTTTCCCCTCTTTAATAAGGACTGTGCCTTTCCCTTCAACCGTATCCCGTGCTCGTTTACTTTTAATGGAAATAAATTCAAGGGCAAGTGAAACCAAAGTCCATACTCCAAGAGCAACAACTCCCAGCCACCAATGTTCACTGCGCTCAATTGAAATAAAGGCGGCTATACTGCCTATAGTGATACCTGTAATATATTCAAAGTATGTAAGCTGTGTAATTTGCCTCTTCCCTACAATTCGAGCGAATAAAAAGAGAACCGCAATCGTCACTAAGGTTCTTAACGCAATCTCGATCCAATCAGCCACCTGTCATCTCTCCTTGTTCATGTCCCTTTTCACTCATGTTTAGTAAGATTATTTGCTAATTCATTGGGACTTATGTTTAGTAATTTTTTTACAGTATGAAGGAAGTTAACGAGGGTATCCTGACTAACGTAATCTACTTCATCAATTCCGAAGGGGGAAAAAGCACATGACCGTCGCATCAGATGTTAAAACCTGCGTAGCGTCGCTGAAAAGTGCACAAGCCAGCTTAGAACAGTTTGCTTTATCTACCCAGAATAAAGAGGCCAAGCAGATGTTCGAGAATGCATCTAAAGCCGCTCAGCAAATTGTTGATCAAGTCAGCTCTCGTGTGCAGCAATTAGAAAATGAGGAACCACAATACCAAGGCTTCTAAAAAAAGCATCACATGGCCCGCAGGGGACATGTGATGCTTACACTAGATTACTAGATCGTCAGCCTAACAATAAGAGAATCATAACCAGCAGAATAAATAATACCAAGATCACAGATACCTGTTGAATTGGCATAAGCGCCCTCCAATACTAAGCGGTTTCCTATTAGACTATGTCTGTAAACATGACGTTGACACGATAAACGCCTATGCGAAATCAGATGAAACGTATATACTAAAGTATGAATCCGCTTGCTTCAATTTAGGAGGGTTTTTGTAATGCAAAGAAAATGGGCGTCATTCGATGTTAAATGTTTCGCTGTTGGCGCAGCACTAAGTTATATCATCATCTTTTCTGTGATGGATATTGCTCACCTGTTGAACGTTCCAACTTATATGTACCATCCATTCTGGCTCGTATGGGGTACAATTATCTCTTCGTTTATATTAGGACAAGTGATTTATCTGATAGCGCAACTGATCTTTAACTGGCAAGCCCCTCACCACGATATTTTCTGGAATTATTCTAAGGATCTGCAGACACAGATCCTTCAGCAATTTCAATTATTATATGGTACTAGTTTCGCTCTCGAAACCAAGCTGCCCAAATACAGACAAGCTGAGCGAAAGCGGGTACATGTCATCCAACACTGCCTGCCCTCCATTCAGAAAACGGCATCAAACTACGAGAAGGCCCAGACACAAATCAGTTTTTATTACAGTTTCAGCTTACTGCTCTTTATAGCGCTTGCCCTATATATTTTATCCTGCCTTCATCCCGCGGGAGCTTTCGTCCATTCTGATTTCTGGATTCATATGATTGTGATCGCAGGTGGTTTAGCCGTATCGGCCCTATCCATCCATAGAGCTAAACAATTGAAGCGTGAAGCCGAGCATCTAGTTTATGTTGAATTTCTTCAAATCAGAAAGAACGGTTATTTTAGAAAAAAAACCACTGATTGTAAACCCAGTTGCCAACAAAAATTAATACGCCCGTTGAAATATTAAACACGCCCAAAATAATCGCAGCCTTTCGTTCTTTGGCCAGCTTATCTTTCTTATATTTTGGAGCGTCGATGACTAGCATCAACACTCCAGTTATAAGCAATAACACAACCACATAATTAAGATATCCGATATAAACACCCAAGAATTTGTTCCTCCTGCACCAGGCGGTTCGATTATCTGGCCTTCATACCCGTTCTGCGAACACTGACCTGAACGTTGGCATCGACCTCTACATCTTTATAAAAAGCAGTCCATTCGGCTTGAGTCTTGATATGACTATTCCAGTACTTTGATTCCCTAGCACGAACAAATTCGCCAAGCCCTAGTATATCAGAACCGTACTCCTGCGTTTTCTTTATAAAATCATCAAATCCTTTTTTCGCTTGTTTATTAAGCTCTTGCTCAATTAGAGTCAAGGTATCATCGTTTAACAAAAACTGTTCATCGCTTTTTTCTCGAATATTACCTTCTATAAAAACGCTTATGTTGAAGTTAGGGCGACCATTTTTAATAGATACATCAATCTTACTCTTACGATGTGTCGCTCTAAATGCAACCATCTGATCTTTCTTACCTGGCACTTCTACAAATACAGTGTAACCCCCGGGATTCATCCCTTTAAGTGCCATAAAGAATCCGATATCTATGGGTTCTGTAGCCCCCACCATTTTGTCAAAACTGAATAAGGCTAAGCCTTTTAACATCACATTATCGGTCTTTTCCAATTCGATGTACGGCAGCATTCCGTCTTGGCCTTTCTTCGAGACACTTCTCCAGAAAATACCAATAAAACTCTCTGGCAGCTTTCCCATCTTTACTGCTTGTTCTAATGAGGATAGCAAATAAAGTGAAGGAACCCGATCTAGTTCAGGGTTGGCCTTTAATAACAGTTCCGCTCGATGTTTGGACACGACCAACCAAGTCGTTCGCCTGATATCAGGATGTCGTCGAAAGAAATCATCCACATTCTCTAGTCCTTCTCTCGCTAGCTCCTCAGATACGGCAATAATTCGCAGGTGGCCTAGGAAGATGGGAACAGACACCGTCTGTTGTAAATTACTTAACGCATCTTCAACACTATGGCCAACCGCATTAAGCACCCATACCGTTTGACCACCGGACTGCTTCCCACCGCCATCACCCGGACCTAGCGGAATGCGACCGGGCACAGCGATCTGTACGGTGAGCCTTATGAGGTCCGATTGATTGGTCGATTTCAACTCGGACAGATGAGTTGTTTTCTCTTCTTTACCTTCGGTTTCATTCTTTGCTCTGTCGATAGCAACGGCCAACACTACAGCCCTTTCTTCAATTTCAATTCTATCCCAACAGCCCGTCAGCAGAGGAAAGATAATCAGAATGATGCAGAGACATTTAACCGGACTGTTGAAAATCTTGATCCTCATAACGCTCCTCCCTTTTTCTACGTAAGGCCGCAATGATCCATAAAAGAGCAGGGTACACAATCGTAATAAACAATCCGAATCGCCCAACAATTTGTATGATTTCATACATATTTAGAACGTTCTTAGGCAACATGGCCATGGCAAATACAATAGGTAATATAAAAAAGGAAAGTAACTTGTGATCCCGCAAGCGAAACCATTTGCTGATAGAGTGTATTGTAAGAAAATAGCTAGAATACAAAGTAGTAAAAACTGCAGTCACCCAAATGCCTAGGAAAGCTGCATCAATCCGTTCCAATATGTTCGCCGGCAACGAAGTTGTTTTGGCTAGTTCAAGCGTAGGCCACAGCAATAACTTAGTTTCTTCGGGTCCGAATACTGAAATGGCTGCTAATACTATTAAAAAGTATAACCCTCCAGCGATAAACATCCCCCAAAAGCAAGCCAGTAAAACTTTTTCTGGTCTGCGCATGGCAGGTATGACCATCGTTAATACAAATGAGCCTTGAAATAAAGCGGCTACTGTTAAGATGCCCATCAGCATCCCGCTAGGCTCGTTGCCCCAAACGGGTAACAGATTGTTTACTTCAGCATTTTTCAGTGAAAGAAACACGATCAATAACCCAGGACCCACAATGACTGGCAAATAAAAGTGATGGATGTAGGTGAACGTAGTGATTCCATTCCTAGTTGATATGGCAGCAAGCAAAAGCATGACTATGACGGTCACTTCTAAGGGTGTTGTACGTAAGACAGAAGTGACCACGACTTCCCCAAATTCACGAGCAGTTAACGATGTTAGAAATGCAAAGAACCCTACGATGAGACTATTCCCTACCCAAGCAAACCCTTTTCCAATAATATCTTCACTGTATTGAATGATTGACTTACTCGGAAACCTTCTCCCCAGTTGTGCAACAATCCATAATCCAATGGAAGCAAGCACAATGGCTAATAACGTAACAAGTGGGGCGCCGGTATTGGCTGAACGAGCAGCAAAAAGCGGCAGAGGGAGCACCCCCACTCCAATAATCGTACTAATGAGAATGGCCGTTGTCTGGATCACTGTGATCTGACGTGGATACTCCATCGGATACCCCCTTCCTTTCATTCCCCACTTTCAAAGGGTCTAGTGTGTTCCTAGTCGGCTCTTTGGCTATTGTTAATGTTTGGTCACCCAACCGTTGTTTATTCGGAGGATGAAGCTGAGAAGGCCGCTTCTTCCTCCACCACAGCGGTCCTCGAATGACCGTATCTTTCATGCCTTGGAAGCTTCCTGGTACGAGTGGACTTATATAAGGAACACCAAACGACTTCAAAGATAGTAGATGGTTGACAATGAGGATTAGACCTACCATTACGCCATAAAGCCCAAACATTCCAGCTAGAATAATTAATGGAAAGCGCAAAAGACGCAATGCCAGTGCTGCATTATAAGCAGGAGTCGCAAACGATCCTATGGTTGTTAAAGCAATGATTACAACTGTGATCGGACTGACAAATCCTGCCTCGACAGCTGCCTGCCCAATAACTAGTACCCCTACAATAGATAGAGCCCCCCCTACTTGTTGCGGCAGTCGCAGCGTAGCCTCACGTAATACTTCCATGGCTGTTTCCATGATTAGCACCTCAATAACCGTTGGAAATGGAACACCTGCTCGCCCTCCGGCAACGGCAACAGCAAATTCAGTAGGAATTAACTCGGGATTAAAAGAAATAACAGCTACATACACGGATGGAAAAACTAATGAAAACATTAAGGCAATTAATCTAGCCAATCGAATGAAGCTGACAACAATGAAACGCTCATTATAGTCTTCAGCGGTTTGATAAAATTGGCTAAAGACTGAGGGAACAATCAAGGCAAATGGAGAACCATCAACAAATATTACCACTCGTCCCTCAAGCAAATTGGCAACTGCCTTATCAGGTCGTTCAGTATTCTGAATTTGTGGAAAAGGAGAAAAGTGATTATCCTCAATAAATTGTTCTAGGTAACCCGCGTCTAATATACAATAAAGTTAGGGGTTTGCAGTCGATATCGCAATAACGAAATATTAGTGGATAAGGGCTCAATGAAGCCCTCACGAGGTCCACGAATAACCTGTTCCGTTGGGGGCTGTGTAATGGATCGCTTCTCAACCTTTCGTGTACCGATTAGAAAAGCCGAATCAAGTCCGTTTACCAAAACGACAGTTCCACCGCTTAATATAGTCTCAACAATGTTTACCATATTACTTTCAATCCTGGATTCACTATGACACAGCTTGTCGTTAAAGATGATCGAGCATAAATCATCTGCCCTTATAGAATCTTTTATATGGGGCATATCACTCATAAGCGGCTTTAAAATCTCTAAGTTGAGATTGATTTGATCAACTAAATTGCTGAAATAAAGCATCGCTGCTGGGAACCGGCCAAACACATGAAATTTACGAACTACAAAATCCTCGTTTTCATGCAGTAATGATCGGATGAAATCAACACTGTTTTCAAGGTTAGGTGATAGCGACTCATTTTTGTGCTGTTCCAATATTTGATTAGGCCATAGTTCCTTAGGGAGTTCATCAGCTTTTTTCTTTGTATTATTTCGCTTCTTGTTATGTAGAATCCATCGAAAGATTGACATTATTGTCTCTCCTTATTTATACCTGGACAAACGTTGCTGTGTATTGCATAGTATTTACTTGTCTTCATTTTTTTAGACATGATTGAACATCAAGGCCCAGCAAAAAGAAGCAGCTCCGAGTTCAGCGAAACTGCTTCTTCATTTGATCATTAGTTATCTTATCACCCTTTTAGCGCCTAAGTAAGTCTTCTTCCAATACGATTTGTTAATGTTTGTAATCTGTACACCGTTTTTAGGGGCAGGCGATGAATGAAGCATCTTGTTATTACCTATATACACACCTACATGACCAACTGTTTTATTGGTTTTAAAGCGTCCTGGCACATAAAAATAAAGCAAATCACCCTTTCTTAAATTTTTCCTGCTGACTGATATACCATACTTCGCCTGTTTCCTTGCTGTCCTAGGGAGCCGTACACCGTAGGTATTGTATAATTGTTGTACGAAGGAAGAGCAATCAAATCTTTTGGTCCTTGCATATTTCCCCGCGCCAAACCTGTATTTCACTCCAAGGTACTTCATCCCCGTTGCAATTAATTTGTTTGCATTAACCTGCTTACGTGTGAAAACCGGGATAGTATTCACATCATTAGGAGCCCATACTTCACTGACTTCGGCTGAAGTGTCTTCAATATCTAAGGCTTCCCCATCGAATGAATCTGTGCCACCCGCTGGATCAGAGGGATCATCCGCGAAGTCTTCATCCTGATTGGTAGTTTCGTTCACATCATTGTCACTTGGATAAATCGTAATCCCGTTGTTATTTCTGTCAAAATTCATATATTCCCGAAACAATTCAATGTCATCTAATGAAATGAGGATGTGTCCGTCCCGCATGATGGGTGCTTCAGCTAATACAACTGGATCTTCATCGATCTCTGCCTGAAGTGAATTCATGTGAAATCTGTAAACGACATCATTGTCACCCATAGCCAAAGTTTGTACCGCTTGGTCCCAAATCGAATTAAATTCAAGCACATTAACCAATTCGTCTAAATAAACGTAAGGTTTTCCTTCATATTCACTTATTTTAACTGTAGCGGTCGTACCATTGGCATCGTTTAACATCCGCGGTTCAAAATTCGTCTGCTGCTGCATCCCATTAGGCTCTTCCCGATTCGCTTGTCCGCCGTTATAGCTGCAAGCTGTTGTAAACAATACTATACATGCAAGAACAACCGTGAAATAACGATAGCTTAGTCTGTTCATGTGAGATCTCCTTTTGTAAATCGACTCATTACACCTATAGAATGAGTTGGACTAAGCTCAAATATGCTTTGGTAATAATTGAACAGGACAGCTCGAATGTGAGCTGCCCTGGTTTTTATTTCAAATCGTATCCATTTATTTTTAGATGAGCATAAAAAATGTCTTTGGCTGACGGCAATGTATCCGGATCCGGCCAACTCTCCTGTTCCCAAATGCCGGAATGCTTTAGCGCTCTCGAACAATGAATGAAGCAGTCTTCCACCTCAACTGCGATGCCGAGCAGCGGGGCTTTATTTTTCAGCTTAAGCTTTTCTAGGATGGGGTGTTCTTTGATCACTGCTGCCCGTCCATTAACCCGAAGCACCTCTTCCAATCCCGGAATAATGAACAGCATACCCACATGCGGGTTTTCTATGATGTTTTGCAGTGAATCTACACGTCGATTTCCTGGACGCTCAGGCATAACCAACTGCTGGGAATTGACCACATGTACAAACCCTGGATAATCACCTCGAGGGGTGACATCACACCGCCCATGTTCATCTGACGTTGACATCAATACCAAGGGAGACCGTCCAATAAACGACTTAGCTTGATCATCTACCATCGCAATACTCTTTTTGGCTACGGCTTCATGGGGCTCTCCTACTAATTCTCTCAGCTCCTGCTTGGATTTAATTTGGTAGTTTTCAATGTTTAGTTTATTCATCATAACCTCCCTGGATTGTAGATATCTCTAAAAGAGCACCGTTATCCATTATATGAAAATTAAAATTTCGATACAAGAATTTAATCTGACACAAATTTTTCATTGACAATCCTATAAATGGTTATATATCATTGACGTTGATAATCATTCTCAAATTGAATAAAGGAGCTTACTATGAAAAAAATCCATCACGTCCAGCAAACGAAAGTAAAACGGAACATCTCATTTAAAACCCTAGTTATTTCGGCAGTGATCATGATACTGCTAGCGGGTTGTTCTGCCCCGCCTTCCAATTTAACAAATGAATTACCTCCAGCGAACGCTGTAGAAAGTACCGAAACTCCCGCTTCCCAAGAAGCCGATTCTCAATATCCGATCGTAATCAAGCATGCTTTAGGTGAAGCCGTGATCGAAAGTAAACCTGAACGAATAGTGACTATTCAATGGGCGAATCATGACGTTGCACTTGCCCTCGGTGTTGTACCTGTAGGATTCTCAGCAGCCAATTACGGCGTGCAAGATGACAGCGGACTATTGCCTTGGACAGCTGCCAAGCTTCAGGAACTCGGTGTAGAAGACCCCAACATCTTCCAGGATACTGACGGTCTTGATTTTGAAGCCATTTCCGACGCAAACCCTGATGTTATTCTTGCAGCTTACTCCGGCATCACTCAGGAAGACTACGAAATACTAAGTGAAATTGCCCCGGTTGTGGCTTATCAGTCCAGCCCTTGGGTTACCACATGGCGTGAGCAAGTTATTTATAATGCAACCGGTATGGGCATGAAAGCAGAAGGGGAACAGCTTATTAAAGACATCGAGAACTTAATTCAAGAAAAAGCAAGCGAATATCCTGAAATTCAAGGCAAAAAAGTGGCCTTCGCCAACTTCTCGGCTAAAGATTTGTCTAAAATTAACATTTATACACCTACCGACCCGCGCGGCGCTTTTCTTAATGAGCTAGGCATGGAATATCCTGAAAGTGTCATGGAACAGATTACAGATGAAAGCAGCTACAACTTAAGAATCAGTGCCGAGAATGCTGACATCCTTTACGATGCTGATCTACTAATTGGTTACGGTGATGAAAGTTTATATGAAGCTGTTAAAGCTGATCCTCTGCTAGGCAAAATCCCAGCGATCCAGAGAGGTTCTGTTGTGTTTATCGGCAGTGGCACGCCACTTGCAGCTTCCGGAAATCCAAATCCACTTTCCATAGCTTATACCATTGATGAGTACCTTGCATTAATAGGAGAAGCTATTAACAAGTTAAATGAATAATGTATCCATTCCAAAAAACAATCAGCTGCAATTATTCATTCCGAAGAATTTCTCAACCGTTCTGGTGCTTTGTTTGATACTGCTCTGCGTGACCGTGATTGCCTCTTTGGTCTTTGGTTCACGTCCGATCAGATTTCATGAGCTGATCGAAGGTTTATTTAATCCAAACATAGATTCCTTCGGAGCAAACGTAGTACGTACACGGATTTCCCGAACCGTTTTTGGAATATGTTGCGGTGCTGCGCTTGGCGTGTCCGGAGCGATTATGCAGGCCGTTACTCGCAACCCTATTGCTGACCCCAGTATATTAGGTGTTAATACAGGAGCCTCCTTATTCGTTGTATGCGGTATTGCGTTCTTGAACATCAGCACCGCCAATCAATATATTGGGCTGGCATTAGTTGGTGCCGCGATTACTGCAGTTTTCGTATTCGGAATCGGTTCTCTAGGGCGTGGTGGTGCCACGCCCATTAAGCTTGTTCTGGCTGGCGCCGCCACAAGTGCCGCGCTGTCTTCCCTAGTTACCGCCATCATCATTCCACGCTCTTATGTTATGGATCAGTTCAGATTTTGGCAGGTCGGCAGTGTCGGTTCTGCATCGTGGGACGCGATTGTTATATTCCTTCCGTTCTTAATCGTCGGAATCATTGTAGGTCTGATCTCTGCTCCGGCACTCAATGCGCTTGCTATGGGAGACGAAGTAGCGACCGGTCTGGGTGTTAGAACAGGAATTTTGAGAATTCTTGCAGCTCTAGCGGGTGTTCTTCTATGCGGTGCAGCAACTGCACTGGCGGGCCCAATCGGTTTTGTAGGGCTCTTATCCGTTCATGTCATACGACTCATGCTTGGCCCCGATCTGCGGTTTGTTATACCTTTATCAGCCGTTTCAGGTGCCATCATATTAACTATATCCGACGTCATCGGAAGACTCCTTGGCAGTCCAGGAGAGCTTGAAGTCGGAGTTGTTACAGCATTTATAGGCGCTCCATTACTCATCATTTTAGCAATGCGATTGAAAGTGCGGTCATTATGAGAACTAACACGATTGAATTTATATTAGCGGGCAGACGTCAAAGACGCATTAGATGGCAACTGGTTACTGGCATACTTGCAGCGCTTGCATGCATACTTTGCTGCGCCATGCTTGTATTGGGCAATACCATTTATCCCCTTAACGATGTCCTTCGAGCCCTTTCAGGCGAACAGATTAAAGGTGTTTCTTTTGCCGTTAATACTATACGCCTGCCAAGGATGCTGGCAGGACTTTTCGCTGGGTTTGCTTTCGGATTGGCCGGAAACACATTCCAGACTATGCTTCGCAACCCGCTTGCCAACCCAAATGTCATAGGAATCACTGCCGGTTCAAGTGCCGCGGCTGTTTTCTGCATTATCATCCTTCACACAAGTGAAGCCGTTGTTTCCATTGCTTCAGTTATTGCTGGTCTTGCTACAGTCATGTTGATTTACATATTATCTCGAAAATCATTATTTTCGATCGGTCGCATCATTCTTATCGGAATAGGCATTCAGGCCATGCTGAATGCGGCAATATCCTATCTCCTGCTAGTTGGTGCACAGCAAGATATTCCCGCAGCCATCAGATGGCTCAGCGGCAGCCTCAATGGCTCTCAATTGCATGAGCTTCCGCCCCTTATCCTAACGGTGCTCATCCTTGCGCCTATCGTTATTTTGCTGGGCAAGCATCTAAGTATACTAGAGCTAGGGGAACAAGCTGCCTCTTCGCTCGGTGTGGCAACGGACAAGACACGTTTAGCGTTGATTGTAAGCTCCGTCTGTATGATTGCGCTGGCTACCGCTACCACAGGTCCCATCGCATTTGTTGCCTTCCTTGCGGGACCGATTGCGAAAAGACTAGTTGGTGTCGGCTTTTCTAACGCCATTCCAGCGGGTCTAGTTGGCGTGAATTTGGTGCTCGCAGCCGATCTAATCGGACAGTTTGCATTTGAAGTTAGATACCCAGTCGGTATTATCACAGGTATACTCGGAGCACCTTATCTGATATTCTTGCTCATTCGAATGAATCGAAAGGGAGAACTATAATGAAACGAGCACATCACTTTCAAGCTGAACATATCGTTGCAGGCTATGACCATAAAACAATTATCCAGGGCCTAAGCCTTGTAATCCCAAGCAATAAAATTAGCGTGATTATTGGGGCAAATGCGTGCGGAAAATCTACACTTCTTAAAACATTGGCAAGACTCATAAAGCCTACTTCCGGAAACATTACACTGGACGGGAAACCGATTCATAAAATTCCGGCAAAACAACTAGCCAGAGTGGTAGGACTGCTGCCGCAATCACCAATAGTACCGGAAGGCATTTCTGTCGCTGATTTGGTTGGACGCGGAAGGTTTCCGCATCAATCATTATTCAGTGGATGGACGAAGAAGGATGTTGAAGCCGTTGCTGAGGCAATGGACATTATGAATATTACTGAGCTGGCCAATCGGAATATTGACGAGCTTTCAGGCGGTCAAAGACAGCGCGTATGGATTGCGATGGCTCTGGCTCAACAAACGGATATTTTATTCCTCGATGAACCGACAACCTTTTTAGATATCACCTATCAAGTAGAAATTCTAGACCTGCTCACTGACCTTAATCGAAAATACGGAACTACCATTGTGATGGTGCTGCACGACATCAACTTGTCCGCACGGTATGCAGACCATATTTTTGCACTTCAACAAGGAAAGCTTATGTCAGAGGGGACGCCATCTGAGGTCATTACAAGCACTTTGATTAAAAATATCTTCGGACTGGATTGCAAAGTAATACAAGACCCCATTTCAGGCTCCCCATTCATGGTGCCCATTGGCCGCCATCATGTTAACATTTCTTAAACTAAAACGGCGAAGCACTCATCTTGACATCCTAAGATGTTTGCTTCGCCGCTTTATGACTATGGGGTTTATTGAGCGTGCTAACGCTGTTTCACCTTATAAAATTCATGATACAGCTTCATTAGAGCCCTTTTCTCGATCCTCGATACATATGAACGCGAGATACCCAGCTCTTTGGCAATTTCACGTTGTGTCCGTTCCTCGCCGCCGCTCTCCAATCCAAATCGACCGACAACGACTTCCTTCTCTCGTTCATCGAGTATGTCCAAATGTCTATATATTTTGCTTTTTTCAATTTGCAGCTGGACCTTGTCGACGACTTCATCTGCATCCGTACCTAAGATATCGATCAATGTAATCTCATTACCTTCTTTGTCCGTCCCAATGGGGTCCTGCAGGGATACGTCCTTCCGTGTTTTCTTCAACGATCGAAGATGCATTAGAATCTCATTCTCAATACAACGCGCGGCAAACGTGGCCAGCTTCGTCCCTTTGTTAGGCCGATAGCTCTCAATAGCCTTGATGAGACCAATGGTTCCTATTGAGATCAAATCCTCTAAATCATCACCTGTATTATCAAACTTCTTCACTATGTGTGCCACAAGTCGCAAGTTATGTTCAATTAAAATGTTGCGAGAATCAGGATTCCCCTCGGTCATCAACTGGAGATGCTTCGCCTCCTCCTCCTCGGCCAAAGGCTGCGGGAAGGCATTGTTCTTCACGTACGACACAAGAAGCATTAATTCTTTAATAAATAAAGTGATGGCTGCAAACAAACCAGGCACAGATTGGTCACCTCCCATGATGTTGAAACAGTGCACCTTAAAAATCGGACTGTTACATTCTATGTGGGCGGCCGCCTATCTGTGCCTGTACGTATTGAAATATATTTACTGCAACCTTAATCACTTCACCTTAGGTAGGTATAAGTGAGGTTGTATTAAGCGCTTGCGCTAAATGACATGCTTGCTGCATATCCTCATGTTGACTTGACCAATGCCAAGTGCCGTATCTCCCGATACTATAAATGTCATACTGCTTCAAATATGTATGAATTACATCCGTTATGTTCTGATTGGGAATGCAATAATTTTGTTCCAAGTAAAAATCATCGACTACAACGATATCTTCTCTATTCGTAATGTAGTTCAAATGTATTAATTGATTGATCACTTCT
Organism: uncultured Paenibacillaceae bacterium; assembly: GCA_964447355.1. Taxonomy (GTDB): domain Bacteria; phylum Bacillota; class Bacilli; order Paenibacillales; family CAYUSG01; genus CAYUSG01. The sequence goes on along the minus strand of CAYUSG010000019.1, from coordinate 5,720 downwards.
GGTACTATGCTTTTTGCTTCTTCTCTATTATTGAAAAAAAGCGGGGAACACTCAACATACATACTGCTATACCCTTCCGGTGCCAAAAGGGGTTGAATATTGCTATAAAATCCGATTCTATAAAAATACAAATTCATGTCAGAGAAATAGACCCAGCTTTTTTTCTCATGTAACACATTTTTCTTTACTCCAATATTTATAATTAGCCCTCTGCTGGACTTTAATTGTGCAGCCTGTTTTAGGATATCGCCATCAATGTCCTTGATTAATGTTAGTAACACATTTAAAGGTATGGTTGAAACTATGGTGTCCCATGTTAATAACTTACCATTGACCTTAACCGTCTTATTTCTCAAATCAATCTCTTCAACTTTGGAGTTATAATGTATGTTTAGATTTCTTGACAGATGCTCTGGAATTGCTTTTGCACCACGATCACCGCTAGGGTATAGAAAGTCACCGTTATAACCTTGAGAGTTATCATTAACACTTATATTTCTAATTGTTTCATAATAACTGACGCCTACATAAATTTTGGCTTCCAAAGATCTTCATATTGTAATCTCTAAAAAATGTTTCGTACAAAGTTAATCCGAAGGAATCTATTAGAAAATCTTCATAATTAGCGTGAGTAGAATGAGCTAGCCTTTGAGTTTCTTTTAATTCATCCTCTACTCTTCTAACAAAATTCCTATTGGGGTGATGATTGTAATTATGCTGCAATGGATACTTATAATACATATCATCTAAGTAAACATAGGCGTGTCGTATATGCCCATCTAGTGATAAACCCTTTAATAATTTCAATGCATCAGGTGCATTCTTATGATGAAACCAATGACCTCCCACATCAAAACCGAATTGCCCCATATCGGTATTCACTTTATAAGACATTGCTTTTCCGCCTAAATCAGATTCAGACTCAAAAATGTCCACTTCGCCTGCATATGTATGAGCAAATGATAAACCAGTAACCCCCGCACCAATCACAACCTTAGTCATTCTACTCCCCCTAGCTTCTTTGAAAGTCCAATGTGTTGGAATATTACATCATTTATCATGCTTACATCGTACTTTTCCATAACGATTTCTCGACTAGATTTACCCATTTTCCTAATTAGACCAGGGTTTACAATAAACTTCTCCATAGCTTGAGCAAGAGCAGTAGAACTTTTCTGAGGTACTAAAAACCCGTTAACATTGTGGCGAACCGTTTCTCTGCAGCCTGGAACATCTGTTGTAATAATTGGCAATCCCATAGCCATAGCTTCTAATACAGATTTAGGCGTTCCTTCTCGGTATGATGGCAGAACAAATACACTAGCATTTGAAAGAAACGGTCGAACATCATCTGTTTCACCTAGGTATGTAATAATCCCTTTTTTTACCCAACTGTCAATAAATGTTCTACTTATCCGAGATGGATTTCGATCAAATGGGCCTAATAAATAAAAATTCACTTCAGGGTATTTTGCTTTCATGATGCTTGCTGCTTCAATAAATTCAATAATGCCTTTGTCTTTAATCATTCTAGCGATCATTAAGAAAGTGATCGGTCTTGTGGCAGCTTGTATATATGGAAACGTTTCTATATTCACACCTGATCCGTTAATAATGATTGCCTTTTTCGTGTCACGAATTAAATGATGTGCGTTGAATAATGTTAAATCGTCTATATTCTCAAAAAAGATGTTCTGGCAATGTTGTATAGCCAACTTATATAATCGGGTCACGAGTAAAAATAATATGTTGTGTTTGAATGTATTACCTATGAACACATACCCTAGTCCTGTAACAAATAAATTCACATTCGTTAACTTAGCCAACCGGGCTGCGATAGAACCGTAAACAATCGGTTTAATGGAATACAACAGCAACATATCTGGAGCCATTTGTTTCAGTAGTTTCATCAGTTTAACAATACTCATCAGATCCATAAATGGATTGATTCCTGTATTCCTCAGAGGTATTCTTACAGGCTTATAAATTCCAAGTGATTCGATCATAAGGTCATCTGGCATATCAGGCGCGAATACGATAACTCGATGCCCGCTTTGAGCCATTTTCTTGATGAGATCACCATTAAAATTTTTCAAAAAATTAATATAGGGCACAATGATAACAATGTTCTTCATACCATGCTCCCTCATGTTGATGGGGTGTCCATTTTCACTTGACTTAATTTATTTGCAATCAGTAGGTGAATAACGATGATAAACAGTAATACATAATATGCTGTCTCCTCAAATCTAAAAATGACAAATGAAAGAATCCCCATCAAGATTCCAAAGAGATATGTCATTATAACCGTTCTCTTAATCGTAAGTCCCGATTTAACCAGCCTCAAGGGGAAATGGTCCTTACTTCCTTTTAAGGGAGAGATTCCTGCTTTTATTCTTAGAAATGAAACAAACAACGTTTCAAACAAAGGGATACTAAAAATGATTAGCGGACTTAAAGTAAAACCATTTTCCGCTCCAACCTGCATTAACTCTATAGAAATACAAGCTAATAAAAAGCCAATACATAAGCTCCCCGTGTCCCCCATAAATATTGTTGCAGGGTTAAAATTATATTTCAGGAATCCTAAGCAGGAGCCTATTAAAGCCAATAGTATAATACAAAGAATTGAGCTGCTCTCCAATAGAAGTACTACTAATGCCAAGGATGCTATGATCGCAATACCACAAGCTAACCCATCCATAATGTCTATTAAGTTAAAAGCATTGGTTAGACAAACTACCCAAAAAACAGTTAAAAATATGTCCCAAAATTCTACACCAGTCAGTTCTATACTCAAGCCATTCACCAAAATCACAATGACCGCTAATAGTTGACCAGATAATTTCTGAAGCGGCTGCAGACCTTTTATATCATCAATAAGACCTGTTAAAAATATTATGAGGGAACCATACAACACACCTTTATATTCTTGAGATAATTCAAAACTATTAAATTTGATAATGATACTTACTGTCAACAGCAATGATATAAATATAGAAACACCGCCTAAATATGGCGTGGGGGCAGCATGCTGCTTTAAGTTTGAATTAGGATAATCAACAATATTTAAAACCAACGCCAGTTTTCTAGCCATTGGTGTAAACACTAATCCTAATAGGAGAGAGAACGTTAAGGACAGCACTAACATCATTTGGATTTATTCCTTTGCATTTATTCAAATGAATTTGTTCTTTATTAAGAACATTCATTCCTTACTAAAGGATAACAAATCTAAATGAAGGTTGCTAGAGGTGAGATAAGATTTTTACAAATATTCCCTGCATGAAAATCATAGCCCGATACAATAGTTAACAGACCCCAACCATGAGAATACTCCAATCGGGGTCTGTTAACTATTTGACTATCTGTAGACAATACCGCCATCAGTTAAGATCGCCTGTCCAGTAATGTAGCTTGCATCTTCAGAAGCTAAGAATGAAACCAAGTTAGCAACATCTTCCGGCGTTTGTGTACGGCCTAATGAAATCGTAGAAGCGAATTGCTTTAAAGCCTCACCTTTTTTAGTACCTAACACATCCATAAATTTCTCATCTAAACGATCCCACATCCCTGTCTCCGCAATTCCAGGACAATAAGCATTAACTGTAATTTTATCTTTTGCTAACTCTTTAGAGGCAACTTGTGTTAAACCGCGAACCGCAAATTTCGAAGCACTATATGTCGCTAAAAAGTCAAAGCCTTCGTGACCTGCAATACTTGAGGCATTGATGATGGTACCACCATGACCTTGCTTTTTTAATTGCTTGGCAGCGGCTTGTATACCGAATAATACCCCTTTAACATTAACATCTAATACAAAATCAACGTTTTTAGAATTAACTTTTTCAATTTGTTCCACTTCACCTTCAACACCCGCGTTGTTGATATACACATCCAACTTACCATATTGTTCTACGGCGTGTTTTACTAGAGCTTCATGGTCTTCTGGCTTCGTTACATCTGCAACTAACGCACTTACTTCAAAATCTTTAGCTTTAAATTGTTCTAATGTTTCATTTAAAACCGCTTCATTAATATCGCTTATTATAACTTTGTATCCTTGTCCGCCTAATTTTTCAGCAATACCCTTGCCTAAACCTTGTGCTGATCCGGTAATGATTACAACTCTATCTACAGCCATGTTCCATACCTCCGAGTAAAATTTTTAACCCCTATTTATCTTACCCTTTAGTATGAAATTTAATGTTTGGATTTTATATTTCAATAGACTGCTTCTTCCACTCAGTGATTAAAACGGAGCTGAATGATTGAACGTAATTCGCAAATAATTTAACTAATGCTCCATCGTAAAGTACGTCACTCCAGAGAAAAAGCTCTTCCAATGCATCCTCTAAGCTTTGTTCATTGAATCCGTGTTGAGTATGCTGTACAAATGTATCAAACAAAGTTATCAATCGTGTTTCAATCGTCAAGGAGTTCCATCTTTTTCCATTCGGGAATCCTGTCCCATCCAAATATTCATGATGAAAAAGCACGGCATCTTTGCTCACCAGATGCAAGCATTGAAATTGATTGAGTAATTGAACACTATACATCGGATGATGCTGTCCATATTCATAAAAGCTTCTTGAATCGTAAGTACTGGATACTAGATGATCGGATGGAATCCACAGCTTGCCTATATCTTTCAGCAAGTAGCTGCGCAACCAAACCTCCTGATCCTTAATATCATGATCACAATGATCAAAGAAATGCTTGGCTAAGCATGTACCGTATATGGCATTGGTATAAGATGAATAGTCGTGATTTCTTAATCGCAGCAGCCAAAACCGAATCATATCATTAGCTTGGCTAACAGCTAATGCCTGTTTAACTAAATCCCTCATATGAATCACCTTTTCAATTATATTTTTGTCCAGCCCTCCACTGCTCTATTGGTCGATAACCCGTATCTCCATAGCTTCAATGTACTGTATATATTTAGAGCTGACATCGCCTGCAGCTCTCATCTTCACAAATATTCCTCGATTAGTACTGTATTCCTATTCCTACTCGCTCAAATAGAAAAAATCCCCATTAGTTCTCATCACAAATCAACATGATGAGTCCTAATGGGGAATGTATGGTCTATAATTGCTTGGCTAGAGGCTTACTATACAGCTAATTCTTCGGGCCTTTATTTTTCTTCGGTTTACGATATATGGGGTATCGCTTCACCACGCGTTTGATTGCGGGTATACGGTTGCCTCGTTTCTTATCTGCACACACTTCACACATCGTTTCCGTGATTTTATTCTCACTGCCACAGTAAATACATTGCTCTAATTGCTTTCTGTGCTCACGAAGCTTTCGCATAGCTAATGCTTCCTTAGTTGCCATGATAACCACCTTGCTCTTTTAATGATAGCTTTCACTATCTATTAAAAAGCTATTGTCTGTGAAACGCAAGGCAAGAATTTTCCTGAAATGGATTCACCTGAATGAAAGAACCGCACCGAATCCATAATAAACATGCAGTATCATAAGAAGGAGGCATGAAACATGGATAACAAAGACACACTGAAACAGAAAATGCAGTCCATGGAGTATAAAACCAGCAACGTTCAAAGCGTTAAGGGGCATCCGACCGCCAATACAAATATGGGCAAGTTTCACAAGCCGAATCGACCTTCCATTTAGGAATGACCTTGAATTTAAAAATGGGGCTGTCTATTAAGTCCCAAAAATAAAGCAAGTGGAGAAAAACGACGATTCGT
>CAYUSG010000018.1:0-34757 GCA_964447355.1 uncultured Paenibacillaceae bacterium | reverse complement strand
AAAAGGTCGTGAGTTCGTATCTCTCAGGGCACGCAATTAATCGTAAATGCTTTACAGTTTCATATGCCGGTGTGGCGGAACTGGCAGACGCGCGCGACTCAAAATCGTGAGGGAAACCGTGGGGGTTCGAGTCCCTTCACCGGCACCATACATCAATATTAAGTAAACCATCTCAAATTTGGGATGGTTTTTTTGTGTCTCTATTAGAATAGCTCCCTGATGGTTGGTGCATGCTAATTCAAAAAGGAGGTTAGCTAGACGTGACACGAAGACGAAAGCAACGTACACTGCTCGTGCCGGAAGCTAGGACATATATGCCTCTGTTCCAGCAGCAGGTGATGCAGCGAGAGGGTATACAATCAAGCAGTCCTGAGGATGTAAAATATGAAGTGGCTCAGCAGTTGGGCATCCCTTTGAATCATGGGGATAATGGTAATTTAACTACGGAGGACGCGGGTAGAATAGGCGGCAAAATCGGTGGGGCCACAGTAAGGGACTTGATTAAATTAGCCCAGTCCAGTTTAAACTCAACAAACCGTGAATAGTTAGGCATTTTGCGATAAAGGCAGCTGCAGATACTTTTAACGATAAAGAAAAGATCATAGTAACCAAATTGCACCATATCCAGCTCGGACGAGGTATCCTATTTGACCTGTATCTGCTACTTGAACTAAATCAAATACGGTTAAAGCGCCCGGACCGATTGACTCACCTTCTGGACTCGGAATGTACCAACGATGTGCAATAATAGGCGTTCCTTCAGGTAATATGATTGAGTCCGAATAAGTATAAGGCACTGTATATAATCGTTGTTGGTGTGTGGTTACATGTATTCTTTTGGAAGATGCTTTTTCAACAAGGTCCATTCTCTTGAGTGCTAGTTCAGCTTCTTGAACGATGAATAATTCTTTATCATTTAATGCTTCTTGTAAAAGGAGACGGGTATTTTCCCCTGCACCCAATCTACCCAAGCTACGAACGGCACTGCCTCTAACGATCTCACATGGATGATGAATGAATGGGCTCAAATAAGGTAACGCAGCTGTTCCGAGTGCCTCCCATTTAAACTCACCCTTATAAAATATTTCAAATGCACTTAAAGAATTAATATATTCACATTGCTCGCCATAGGCATTCCATCGATCTGAAAGTTCATCCGGATCCGGCATATCCGTGGAAACTAGCAGTTCTGTTCCAGGTTTCAGATCGTAAGGGTTAGTTATATGATTCACACGCATTAATGCATCTGTGCTTAGGTTGAACTGTCTGGACAGGCACCAGATGGTATCCCCGAATAAGGTCACGTAATAAGGTGAACCTCCCGCTTTGGGCAGTGGATTATTAGATTGGGGTATGATTAATGGTTCGCCTGCAAAAATCATATCAGGATGGCAAATAACATTTGCTTGGATAATAGCTTCAACTGAAGTATGATAACGTTCCGCGATATTCGCCAGATGCTCGCCTGGTTTCACGATATGAAGCATATAAATACCCTCCTATAGACTGATGCCCTAATATATGCATCAATGCCTTAGGAGGGTCCAACTTTATACGAAAATTTTAGAAGATCGTGCGTAGTACGTTTCTCTTTCAGCTAACCCGTTAAATCCGCCGTTAACCTTTTTGGTTACTTGTTTCACACTTGCGCCCGAATCAATCAATGCATTCATATTATTTTTATTCCACCAAAATCCGGCACTCATCCATGGATATTTTTTAGATACATAATCCACACCTTCCATAATACGAGGGTCACCAATTTCGTTGGCCATATTTTGATAATTGAATTTTCCGGTCAGCTGAATGAATCCAGCCCCTTTATATTTGGGACCATCACCGGGGTTAACGTTGCCGAGGTCTTTCCGAAATTCATACCTTCGACCATCCGCTATTTCTTTCACATATCGTCCTCGTCCAGATTCATGAGCACACTGACTTATGAAATGCCGGATGCGTTGAGGTGTTGTAATGTTGTATCGAACTAATGTGGCATTCAAATCCTGTACCATATCATCATTTATATTGATCCAGCCCATTTGTTCAAGCTGTTCAGCTGTAATTATCGTTGCCGTTCTGTGTTTATCTTTAGGGTTGATGGAAGCGGCATTATTATTGAGAGGAGAGGAAGCGGAGCATTTTCTTTGAAGTGCAGATTTTGTAATCACTCCTACGATACCATCGATCACTAACGTATTCATTTTTTGAAAGCTCTTCACAGCTGCAACGGTAAGACGGCCAAATATCCCATCGATGATGTTATTGTATAAGCCTAAAACAGTGAGTTGTCTCTGTATGGTTTTTACTTCAAGATCATTATCTCCCATGCGATAGTTTGCAGTACTGGTAAAGGTTTTCTCTAATTCAGCTTTAGTCATGGGTCCAAAGATTCCGTCTACAGTAAGTAAATAATCTTGTTGGAATTGTTTTACAGACCGGTCAGTCAGAGGTCCAAAAATCGAATCGATCTTGGCGGTGTAATAACCAAGTTGCTTTAATTTTTCTTGGATTTCCTTAACGTGATTACTATGGTCTCCCTTTTGTAAGGTTATCATTGATCCCGCAGCTGGCCGATTCAGAGTTTGTACATTCATTGTGTCACTTCCTTCCTTAGGATAAGGATCGATTAGTTTTGAAATTTTAGTCTGACGTGATTTATTTTCAACATCTAAACAAAAAAAATTCCCGATGATGATTGGAATTTAGCTGTGTGTAAAATCCTAGAACGACCAGAAAAAAAGGCCAACCAGGAAAACTCTGGTTGACCTATACGAAGGGGCTGCCCCATACGGACAGCCCGTTAACCTAGTCTAAACGAGAATGTATAAAGGGTTAAAATGCACTTCCTCCAAATAAAAAGCGGTGCTCCCAATGTCTGCCCTCTAGGGTATCTACTTTTACTCCGCCCGACTCTTTGGAGTAGGTGTGCAGGATTTTTCCATCCCCTAGGTAAATGGCATCATGCGTGATGCGCTGTTCTGCTTTATTAATGCCTGCATAGCTAGAAGCTTTGGAACCTTTGTAAGACATGAAGAAAAGAATATCTCCCGGTTTCAGGTCCTTCCAGTTGGTTGACGTTTTACCGATTTGCTTAACATAGTCACCCTGTTTTCTTGAATCTGCAGGTAGTAATATATTAGCTCCATCCAAGAAGGCTTGACGGACAAAATCTGAACAATCAAACGTCGTTGTTGTGCTTCGGCTTGATCCATATTCGTAAGGTGTTCCGAGGTATTTCATCCCTGCATCAATGATGCTTTGGACTGTGTTGGATACTTGATTTTCTGGAATGGTAGGCAAGGGTTGGACATAATCTGTTTCGATATAGGTTTCACTTGTACTTACATACCCGACATCCCCAAGTTCAGTCTTCACTTTATACCAGTACTTGCTGGTCTGTTCAAGGATTTGCAGTGATTCACCTGTTTTCAAATATCGAATTCTACTATCGCTAGTTGAAGGTCCGCTTCGGAATGAAACAGATTTGACAACGCGTGCATTCGCTTCAATCACATTTTGATTAGGTTCTGGAATCTTTATATCTTCGTTAGTTTCGGGTGGCGTTTGTTGAGTTGTAACTTCTATGTATTTTGAATTAGAACTAACATAACCCGTTTCACCTTGCTGCGTTTCTACTTTATACCAATAACTATTAGGTTGTTCAAGGATATGCAGGGTTTCGCCCGTTTTTAAATATCGGATACGATCATGGCTAGTAGAAGGACCTGTCCTAAACGATACGGAGCGTATCACGGTTGCATTTGTCTCAACCTTTGCTGGCGGTGCTTGTTCTACTTCAATATATTTGCTGTTTGTACTGACGTAACCGAGTTCGCCTTGTGAGGTTTGAACCTTGTACCAGTAGGCATTAACTTGCTCTAAAACAATGACTTGTTCACCTTTCTTTAAGTAACGGATCCGTTTATTTGAAGTCGAAGGACCTTCTCTAAAGCTAACTCCACTGACAATTTCAGCACTTTGCGCAGCAGCAAACACTTCGGAATATAACGGGACACTACTGAATAGGATCGATGAGGCTAGAACGGCTGTCATTAACTGCTTTTTCATATGTATTTCCTCCCAAGATGTATTCATAATAAGCATTCAAAATAAACCGTTACAAAAGTTATGAAAAGAATTCAGTTGAAATAATGTTGAAATTTCTATGTTGCCGGGTCCCTCTCAATTCCGTGCATGCCACCTCCTTAACGGACTTACTCACACTTCTAAAGCTTCTCTTATTGAAATGATAGATTGTAATTACAATATAGCACATAGGCCCAAATTAATAGACGAGTAAGTATTCCCATTTGTGGTTATTTCTCAAGACGAATGAACTAGCTCTTTTGGCCTGTTTATCTAAGGATACATAATTCACCCCAGCTATAGTCGGACAAGTTCCCAGACCAAGGTCTAGTTTGCGTCACAGCCCTCGGTCTGTTTTGAACAGGGGGCAGATCACCTACAATAAGAGTATCGACATAACGCATTACGAAAGGCGGTGAACGAAGATGAAATTAAACGGTAAAAATGGTCTGGCCTTGGTGTTCATTTTGCTAGGCGCTTTGATCCTGTTAGATTTTGTTGGCTTAGGATTAGGAAGGTTAATGAGCTTAATCGTACCGGTGGCTTTGGTTGGATTAGGGTATATCGGCACTCGAAGGGGGCGTCCGATCATCGGTTGGTGCTTAATCATCATTGGCTTAACAGCGCTCCTCGGTAAATTCTCAGGCTTAGTCGGATTGCTGATCGCTGGCGCATTCATTTATTTTGGCTACAGCATATTAAAGCGCTCGTCCCATTCGATATAGTATTCGTCTCATTGAACAGATCATATAAAAGGAGGTTGAGCATGGATGAGCAGTGTCATGCGAAGAATGAAGGATATCACGATGGCAACATTAAACGATCGCTTAGAACGATCGGAAGATCCGGTTAAATTAATAGATCAATTCCAGCATCAACAGAAAGAGGAGATAAGACAGCTTGAACGCTTGTATGGGCAAATGGTGAATCATGCAGCTTCACTTAGAAGTCAGTTTACCGCTGCTGAACAGTTGATGAAGAAACGAGAAGAACAAGCGCTGCTTGCCATTAAAGCAGAGGAGGAATCAGTTGCCAAACTGGCGTTGCAGGAAAAGGTAGTCCAGGAAGAAAAGATGGGTCAATACAAAGCACTTTATGAAGAGAGCAAACACTCCATCATGGAGGTAGAGGAACAGTTGTCCTCATTGCGGGCGGAGTATCAAGAGGTACTTTCAAAGCGACACTATTATGCTGCGCGTTTCGAATCCATCCGATTACAGCGGCAAATGAATGAACGGTTAAAATCTCAGCATCACATTGGCCATGCATTTAACCGTTTAGAGGATCGAGTATCTGATATGGAATTAGAAAACAAATGTATGCGTGAGGTGCGCAAAGTCGGGCAAGAGCTGGCACAGGCAGGGGCAGCAGTACAGATGACGATTGAGCGTGAGCTGGAGGTATTAAAACAAAAGTTAGAGAGGGAAGGTTGGATCCGTAGATGAAAAATCTGTATCGATCTCAAAGAGATAAGAAGTTGTTCGGTCTGTGCGGCGGGCTGGCTGAAACATTAAATGTTGATGCCAACTTACTCAGATTGATCTTAGTCATTACTGCTTTTTTCTCTGGTGGAGCTGTGATTCTACTATATATTGTGGCGTGTCTAGTCATCCCCAAAGAACCGGCATTATCAGCTTATGGGTTTGATTCGATGCACTCAGGGCAAGGGCAGTCCTATTATCAAGCGCAAAGACCTCCCTTTATGGGCAGAGAGAATGGATATGGACAGCAGTCTGGTGCAGATGAACAGCCATCTCATATTGATGACATGATGAAGGATATCGAGAAGAAGGCTTTATTGAAAGAAATTGAAGCATTGCGTGCCAAAGTAGATAAATACGAAAAAGGAGATGTATAACATGGGAGTATTTCAACGGATTAAAGATATGACTAAGGCATCGGTTCACGATTTATTGGATAAGGTAGAAGATCCTATTATTATGCTGAATCAGTACATTCGTGATATGGAAGAGGAGATTGCGAAGGCTGAAGTCACCGTGGCGAAACAAATGGCTAGCGAACGTAAGCTGAAGGAACGAGTAGAAGAGACGCTTAGAGGGTCTCAAGATCGCGAAGCTAAAGCGTCAGAAGCATTGAAAAATGGACAGGAGACAGCAGCCAGAGAACTGATTGAAGAGAAGGTATATTATGATCAGAAGCTGAAAGAGGTCCAAGATTTATATACTGCGGCGAGCGTTCAGGCAGAAGAATTGAGGCAGCAGCTTCATGAAATGAAGGATGAATATTATAAGCTTAGAAACAGACGCAGTGAATTAGTAAGCCGCGCCCAAATGGCCAAAGCGAAAAAACAAATGGCGGATGTAGTAAAGACGCATTCCATTGAACGAGGCAGCGCAGTAAGAGGATTTAATCGTATGGAAGAGAAAATCATTCAACTGGAAGTGGAAGCTGAGGTCAGTCGTCAGCCTTTGAGCGGGGCAGCACATATAATAAATGAGAAGCAACAGATGAAGGTGGATTCAGAAATGGCTGCTTTGAAAGCGAAATTGAATCTTAACTCTGAGGCTGAGCAAGACCTTGTTAATGTAGAAGAATCCAAATAGATCAAATCGCTGTTACAGATTCCTTAAGGTCATAAATTATGATATGCTACACAATAAAGCCATAGGCGCTGTTCATCCTATGGCTTTCTTAGTCTTTTACGAGGAGGGAACAGCATGGAAAACCGTAATCGAAATACAGCACTGGTGTTATTAACAGCAGGGTTTTACTTGCTGATTGGAATTTTGATTGGTTTCTTTGCTGTATCGGCCCTCGTTATTTTATGGTTTGGAATACAAAAGCTGCGTCTAGGGGAACCCAGAACGGGTTATATTCTCATAGGCGTTGCAACGTTGATGCTATTGAACGGCCACTTGGCTTTTGTCATGGGTATTATTCTTATTTCTTTAGGCTACTATTATATGCGAACGAAGAAGCTGCAGAAGGGTGAGCCGTTTATACAGAAGCAAAATTTCCTGCAAAGTATTAAGTGGCGGGATGATCTCTGGGAGCTGAAAAATACAAGTATCTGGAGCGTTATTGCAGAAATTCAAATGGATTTCTCCCGGGCATTAATCGAAGAGAAGGATACTACGATCATCTTCCAAGGTATCATAGCAGATATCGATCTGATTGTACCGGAAGATGTTGCCCTTTCGGTTGAAGTGTCAGCTATTTTCGGTCAAATCAAGGTGGGTTCAGAGCGTGAAGCAGGGTTAATGAACAAGCTTAAATGGCAGTCCCCTCACTATGAAACCGCAAAGCAGCGTGTGAAACTAAACGTGTCCTATCTCGTAGGAGATATTGATATTAAAATCATGTGAGGAGGATGGGACCTTGAGCCAGCGGCAAAAACAGTTAACGAATATGTTGTGGCGCAGTATGCGTGATTCCATTCTCTACAGCATGTTGTTTTTTGGTATCACGTTGTATCTTCTGAATTATTACGGGTTGTTAAATACCGAATTAAGCTGGGGTCAGATCATAAAGTATGGATTTACGGCTCTTGCAACTGTCATGTTCATAGGTGCCGGGTTTGGCTACTGGCACGCCAGTTATCTGAAAAAACGACTGGAGCTGTTATCGGAATCTATGTTTCTTTTGGAAAAAGGCAATCTCTCACGCGAAGTGCCCGCCCTCGGCGAAGATGAAATTGGGCGGTTAGGCGATCAATTAAATCGGATTACTAAGCGCTGGGAGGAACAGGTGAATTCACTGCAGCGCTTATCTACACATAACGCGGAATTAGCAGCAAAAGCGAAATTCTCCGCAGTTGTTGAGGAGCGGCAGCGTCTAGCCAGGGAGCTTCACGACGCGGTAAGCCAGCAGTTGTTTGCAATCTCTATGACAGCGACTGCAGTGGGGCGGACCTTGGAGAAGGATTTTGACAAGGCGCAACGACAAGTTTCCTTGATTGAAGAAATGGCTTCCGTGGCACAATCGGAAATGCGTGCTTTGCTGCTTCACCTGCGTCCTATTCATCTGGAAGGTAAACGCCTGGCAGATGGACTCAAGGACCTGCTCCAGGAACTGCGATCTAAGGTTCCGATTGCTATCGAATTCGAAATGGATGAAACGATTCAACTCACTCGAGGGATTGAGGATCATGTATTCCGTATCGTACAGGAGGCGTTATCTAATACGTTGCGCCACTCTAAGGCGACTGAGATGGATATTCGTTTGTTTCATCGAACGGATCAGATCCGATTATCGATTCGCGATAATGGCGTAGGTTTTGAGATGGATCACAAGAAGATGGCTTCTTATGGCTTAGTTTCAATGAAGGAACGCGTCAATGAATTAGGGGGTTCAATTGATTTCATTTCTGCGCCGGGTAAGGGGACACGTATCGAAATAAGAATTCCGATTTTGATAGATGAGGGAGATGTTTAGCGGTGTCGGATGCCATTAAAGTTTTATTAGTGGACGATCATGAAATGGTAAGAATCGGCTTAGCAGCTGTACTCGGTACTGAAGAGGGTATAGAGGTCGTTGGTGAGGCCGGCAGTGGTTTGGAGGGCATTAAGCTCGCACAAGAATATAAGCCGGATGTTGTGTTAATGGATCTCGTCATGGAAGGGATGGATGGGATCGAAACGACGCGCAAGCTGCTTGAATTGCATCCCGATTGTAAAGTGATTGTATTGACCAGCTATTTGGACGATGAGAAAATATATCCGGTAATTGAAGCAGGCGCTTTTAGTTATTTGTTAAAAACATCTCGTGCTTCAGAGATTGCACAGGCGATCCGTGCGGCAGCTAATGGACAATCGATATTAGAATCTCAGGTGGCGTCCAAAATCATGAATCGTTTCCGAAGCCCGCAGCAAGTGATGAAAGCACCTCACGAAGATTTAACTGAACGGGAAATGGAGGTGCTGAAGCTGATCGCGGAGGGGAAATCGAATCAAGAGGTCGCGGATGCCCTCTTGATTGGGATAAAAACAGTCAAGTTCCATGTGACCAATATTTTATCTAAGCTAGGTGTGGACGATCGAACCCAAGCTGCGATTTATGCGTTTAAGCACGGCCTTTCAAAGTAATGCACAGTAGAATATTAAATCATAATAAAACTTCCTTAGCATCGACAATGCAAGGAAGTTTTCTGCTGCTTTAGGATTTAATAGTCTTTATCCATGATGATGCCTGTCCATGACAAGGGCGCTCTTGTTTGACTGTCGGGCTGGTATAGTGAGAAACGCTTCATCGTAAAAATGCCTTCTTTCATTAATTGCGACGTAGGTTGATTGACCCAGTTTTCGGCTTGTTTAAGAATATGTACAGCCCAGCCAGAATCGCTCGCTAGGGTGTCCTTCACATCAGCATATTGATTGTGGAGCGCATGATCGAAGTTCTCGCCATCCATTACCCACAGCCCATTGTTCGATAGTGTGATCCCTATACTTTGAAGCGGATACGATGAGAAGCCTTCAGAGAGAAAGGGATAAACAGAAGGCTGAAATAAATGGGGGGATTGCTCCATTTGCTGGTGTGTCTCGTTGATGACTTGAAGCAGTTGTTTAACCGCTTTTCGAATGGCGTTGGCATGAGGCATTACTTGTATAGTTACAGGCTCATTTGTTTCGGAGTGGAAATTTAACTTTAGTCGTCCACTATCTAATGTTGCTTCATTGATTGGAATAGACTGAACAGGTTCATGATTGATTTGAAAGGCTGCGTCCTGTGCAGCTTGAGCTACGTAACTTAATCCGGTGGCAGATATGGCGTTGCCGACACGATCCATTAAGCTGAAAGCTTGGTTTTCCCCAGTTTGGCTACTGCTAAGCTGCAGCGTTAGCGTTTCCTGACCTTTATGATAGATTGACTTAGCGTGAATCCCAACTGTTGCATTATTAATAGTGTTTTTAATTTTATTTAGCGCTTGAATGCTCGTATCGGAAGGATGAATAAACACTGACAAGGTGGTCGTTTTCTTACCTAGTGTCACATCAAACTGATTCGTTCCCGATTGGATTAAGGAGGGTTCTTGTTTATGAAGCGTTCTGCTTGTATTCTCTTGCGCTTTTGCTAATCTGTGGATTTGAATTGTATACTGTTGTATGTCAGCTTGATCCTTTGCCTTACCGCTTACTGCGTCAGGATTGCTGGATGCTGCTTCTCTTTTATGGAATACTGAGCTTGCTTTGGCTTCGATGATTTCTTCTGAGGCATTCTTGATGCGATGAACGTATTTAATTAAATGACTAAAGCCTAAAGCAGTCGTCTTAGCTTCTTCTAAATGAGCAAGTCTTGCAACAGCAGAGCTAATGGGCAATGCATTTGTATTTAAGTTTAATCGTTTTTGTGCATTTAGATAGTGGGTATTCTGCTTGTACAATGCGTTAAGAGAACCCAATGAGGGTGAAGATTGTTGATTTCTATTCATCTTAGTACCCCCTAACAACTCGACCTTGCTCCCATTGTTTAAATATGTCAGATCGTATAAGTTTTGAGCAGAGCGAGCCCAATCTATTCTTATCATTATACCATATTTAAAAGAAGATAAGCGGCCGCTGTATTCACGTGCCGCTTGGACAGCGAGGTATGTTTAGATGAATAAGGGATAGCCAATATAAGGAACCTCGAATACGGCTGTAATCTGTTTAAGATCAAAGGTTGTGTTGTCTTTTGATTTTTGAATTGAGTTAACATCTGAACGGATTTTTCTCTGCTTGTTTTTGCGGGTTGAAGAGGTTTTTGAGGCCCCTAATTTCTGGTTAGATAAAATGATTGTATCGTTTCGAATCGCGGCTAAATAACCTTGAACGTATGTTTCATTTTGCAGCAGCAAGCATACAGGTTTTCCGATGTGGTTTTTTGCGTGGTGGTTTGTTAGCGGCGGGAAAATGAGTTCCATTGCACACCTCCGAAGTATAAAAGTGTTGGGTTGTTGTTACCGTATTGTATTCGGATGTGGGCAAAGGCGTATAGACAAATAACTAGAAGAATCGATTTTTTTTGGTAAGTTGAATAGCGAATCCCTGTTCAATATGTTAAACTTAGTAGTTGGACATGGTAAAAGTTGAAAGGTGAAGATCTATACGGTCTGTCACGTTAAAAAAATACATAAGGAAGAATGATGGATATGATAATGAATGAAGATTTTCAATTTGATGGTGCTGTATTTCTGCTGTTCGGTGCGACCGGAGATCTGGCGAAAAGAAAGCTGTATCCGGCCATTTATAGCTTATACAGAGAAGGCAAACTATCTGAACGTTTCGCTGTGGTAGGGTTAGCACGACGTGCTAAAACGGATGAGGGTTTTAGAGATGATGTGTTTCAATCTATTAAGGAATTTGCACGATACGACGTTGAAAAGGATGCAGATTGGGAGCGTTTTGCGACCCATTTCGAATATATGTCATTGGACATTAATGATGAGGAAGGGTTTAGGAAGCTAAATCAACTAACATTGCAGTTGGATATGAAGTTCAATATCCCTGGCAACCGGTTGTATTATCTGGCTTTATCACCCGAATTATTCGGTCCTGTGTCACATCACCTGCGCAATGGAGGCTTGTTGAATACTTCTGGTTGGCATCGTCTTGTGATAGAAAAGCCGTTTGGTAATAATTTAGAGACAGCCGAAGCGCTTAATAAACAAATCCGCGAGGTGTTCGAAGAGGAACAAATTTATCGTATTGACCATTATCTGGGCAAGGAAATGGTGCAGAATATTGAAGTTGTTCGATTTGCTAATGCTTTCTTCGAGCCGCTGTGGAATAACAAATATATAGCTAACATTCAAATTACAGCGAGTGAAACTGTAGGTGTTGAAGAACGCGGAGGTTATTACGATAAATACGGAGCACTTCGAGATATGGGACAGAACCATATTCTGCAAATGCTTACGATGATGGCAATGGAGCCGCCAAGCCGGATAGAGCCAGAGGATATCAGGGATGAGAAAGTTAAGGTGCTGCGTTCATTAAGAACGTACGGTACTGATGAAGAAGTGCGCCAGAACGTGATTCGCGGTCAATACACTCAAGGTACGTTAAAAGGGCAAGAAGTACCTGGATATCGTTCGGAAGAATCCGTTGATCCCGAATCCATGACGGAAACGTTCTTTGCGGCTAAAGTGTTCGTGGATAATTTCCGTTGGGCGGGTGTGCCGTTCTATATTCGTACAGGGAAACGGCTTCCAGCGAAAACAACCGAGGTTGTCGTTGAATTTAAGAATATGCCGGACAGTGTTTATTTTGCCAAGAAGAATGATTTGAAGCCTAACTTGCTAGTATTTAGAGTGAATCCTTATGAAGGAATATACATTAAAATCAATGCGAAAAGACCCGGCTCTGAATGGGCGATTATTCCGGTGGCAATGGACTTGTGTCAAAGTAATGAAGTAGGTATTAACACGCCGGAAGCGTATGAACGACTTATCTTTGCCGCTGCAAAAGGGGATTCTACTCATTTTACACGTTGGGATGAAGTGGCCTTAGCATGGAAGTTCGTTGATCGCATTGCAGAAGCTTGGAGAAATGACTCCAGTGATATGAAGCAATATGCAGCAGGGACTTGGGGACCTCAGGAGTCCATTGATTTGCTGGAGCAGGATGGTTTTATTTGGTGGCCGATTGAAGGGCAAGACGGGGGAGAAACGATTCGCCTCTGTAACTTACCGAATTAGGAGGAAGTTAAATGTTTAAAATTTATGATATTTCCATGACGATTGAAGCGGGAATGCAAGTATATAAGAACAAGGAAGCTAAAAAGCCGATCATTGAAAATGTTCAAGACTTTTCGACAGCAGTTGCATATGAATCCAAGCTGCATCTTGATGCTCATACGGGTACACATTTAGATGCGCCTCTCCATATGATCGAAGGCGGCAAAACAATCGAAACGGCTCAGCTAGAAGATCTTGTGGGTCATGCGAGAGTGCTTGATTTTACACATGTTGAAGAGGGCATTGGCAAAAGCGACCTAGAACCGTATGGCATTCAAAAAGGCGAATGGATTTTGCTTAAAACCCGTAATTCCTTATCGGAAGAGTTTGATTTTGAATTCATCTATTTGAAGGCGGATGGGGCACAATATCTTAAAGACTTACAAATTAAAGGCGTTGGAATTGACGGTTTAGGGATTGAACGCGCTCAACCGGATTACGCTACACATAAAACATTGCTTGGAAACGATATTCATATCGTGGAAGGCTTAAGATTAAAGGACGTCCCAGCGGGTACTTATTTCATGGTTATTGCTCCGCTTAAATTAACTGGAATCGAAGCAGCTCCGGCCCGTGCTTTCTTGATGGGACAATAAATATTCGGAACATGGAACCTCTTTATATTATAATGAAGGGGTTCTATTTTTAGGGAAAACCGAAATAAGGATAAACGTCATATGAGGCTTGAATTGAAGAAAGGATACGGCGGCGATGAATTCTAAACTTACGAATGAGATCAACCAAGAGGTTCAGAAGCGAAGAACCTTTGCGATTATCTCTCACCCGGATGCGGGTAAAACGACACTCACAGAGAAATTGTTATTGTTCGGCGGGGCTATTCGGCTTGCGGGTACTGTAAAGGGCAGGAAAGCCGCTAAATTCGCTACATCCGATTGGATGGAAATTGAGAAGCAGCGTGGAATCTCTGTTACTTCCAGTGTCATGCAATTCGAATACAATGATTATAAGGTTAATATTCTGGATACCCCAGGTCACCAAGATTTCAGTGAAGATACGTATCGTACATTAACTGCGGCTGACAGTGCCGTCATGTTAATTGATTCGGCTAAAGGGGTCGAAGCACAAACTAAGAAGTTGTTTAAGGTCTGCAGTATGCGGGGTATCCCTATCTTCACCTTTATTAATAAGATGGATCGGGAAGGACAAAGTCCATTTGATTTGCTTGAGGAGCTTGAGCAAGTGCTTGGCATTCGTTCATATCCTATGAATTGGCCTATTGGTTCAGGTAAACAGCTGAGCGGTGTATACGACCGTATTAAGAATCGGGTTGAATTGTTCCAAGATGGTGATCACGATAAAATTCAGGTGCTTCCTGTTGAAGATTATCATGATCCTAAGATTCGAAGCATCACAGGAGAGCATCTGCACGAGCAGCTCTGTGAAGAGCTGGAATTGCTTGATGTTGCAGGTGATCCGTATGATCTGGACAAGATTAAGAGCGGACAATTAACCCCTGTATTTTTTGGAAGTGCGATTAATAATTTCGGCGTACAAACTTTCTTAGACAACTTCTTGCAATTAGCCCCTATTCCAACGGCTAGAAAAACTAATGAGGGTGAAGTTGAGCCTTTTTCGGAAGCGTTCAGCGGGTATATTTTTAAAATTCAAGCGAATATGAATCCTGCTCACCGAGACCGCGTAGCTTTTCTTCGTATATGTTCAGGTAAATTCGAACGGGGAATGAGTGTAAAGCATAACCGTGTTGGCAAAGAGATCAAGCTTGCACAGCCGCAGCAGTTTCTGGCGCAGGATCGGGATATTCTAGAGGTTGCTTATCCCGGTGATATTATCGGTTTATATGATCCCGGTATATTCAGAATTGGGGATACGCTGTCAAAGTCCGGAAGTTTTCAGTTTGATGAACTGCCGACATTTTCACCTGAAATGTTCAGCAGGGTTACGGTGAAGAATGCATTAAAGCATAAACAGTATCAGAAGGGTCTAGACCAATTAACCGAGGAAGGTACTATTCAAGTGTTTCAAACGGTTGGGGGATTTGATGAAACGATTCTTGGTGTAGTCGGACAACTGCAGTTTGAAGTGTTCGAATATCGAATGAAAGCTGAATATGGCGTAGAGGTCCAGCTTCAGCGATTGCCGTATCAATTCGCCCGTTGGACTATCGGTGAGAAAGTAGATCCTAGTAAATTCCGTATCAATTCAATATTGGTTAAAGATAAGGACGAACATTTAGTGGCGTTATTCGAGAATGAATATGCGATGAGAACTGCGATGGACAAAATGCCCGAAGTTACATTTTCGTTAACAGCCCCATAGAAACAGAGTAAGCTTCACCTCAGGTACGATGATGCTGTCGGATGTGAAGCGTGCTATTGGTAAGCAACATCTATTAGATGCACAAAAAACACTTCCCGACTCTTTCCGTCGAGAAGTGTTTTTTGTGGATTTTATGCTAGATGAGTTTTTAACGTATGAACGAGTTGATTCTGGGTATCTTCTTCGCAATGCTTCCATATGATTTCGAATAACACACCTAGTCCCGGTAAGGCCCGTTCATCACCCTCAATGGAGCTGTTAATCACGTCTAATAGTTCCTCATCGCTTTTATCTTGAACCCGTTGAATGATGGCTTCTCTTAGGTTTAAATTCATGTCATTATGGCTCCTTCCGACTTCAATAATGGTACTTGCTTAATATGTCCATTACGTGATCAATTCATGCTTAGCACCACGGTTTGATCATCTTTTCATTCACATGTACTGTGATATACTATAGAGGTGGAGTTCACGTTTACTTGAAAGGAATAGATGCATGAAAAAGCAATTTGCTGTTATAGGCATGGGACGATTCGGTTCGAGCGTTGCTAAGAGCTTGTATCAATTAGGCTTCGAAGTATTGGCCATTGACAGTTCAGAAGAACGAACGCAAGACATTGTTGATGTCGTTACACATGCGGTTCAAGCTGATTCAACTGACGAAGATGCGCTTAAAGCCATTGGAATACGTAATTTTGATGTGGTGGTTGTTGCCATTGGACAAGATATTCAATCCAGCATTCTTACGACACTGATTCTTAAAGACTTGGGTGTTGAAACGATTATTGTTAAAGCACAAAACGAGCTGCACGGAAAAGTGCTGGATAAAATCGGCGCTGATAAGGTTATTTTCCCGGAGCGGGATATGGGTCAGCGGGTAGCACATCATTTAATATCACCTAATATACTTGATTTTATTGAATTATCGGATGATTACAGTATTGTTGAAATCAAAGCTACACCCAGAATGATTGGCAAAAGTTTAAGGGATTTGGATATTCGTGCGAAATACGGCTGTAACGTCATGGCGATTAAAACACAGCAAAAAATGAACATCGCCCCGCATGCAACGGACTTAATTCAAGAGGATGATATTCTGGTTGTCGTTGGAGAGAACCAAGATTTGAAAAAATTTGAAATGGCGGGATCTGAAGAATGAGTTTCATTTCCATTACGTCCACGCAGAACCCAGCTGTGAAGCAGTGGGCGGGATTACTAACGAAAAAGGGCAGGGATGAACAGCAACGCTATTTAATCGAGGGTGCACATTTGGTTCAAGAAGCTCTGCGAGCAGGATATCCTATAGAAACGATTATCTTCTCTGAGGAAAGAGGGATACCAAACGAGATCAAAGCTTACGAAGGAAAGCAAGCCGAATGGATATCAGTGAGCGAAGCTGTGCTAAAGAAATGTACCGATGCTAGGACCCCTCAGGCGGTCTGTGCTGTTGTGAGACGCATGCCAATGTCTTGGAACGCATTAATCGAGAAACAACAAGCACTGGTCGTGCTGGTCGATGGCGTGCAGGATCCCGGTAATTTGGGTACCATCATCCGATCTGCTGATGCAGCAGGGGCAGATGGTGTATTGATTGGCAAAGGTACAGTAGACTTGTACAATCCGAAGACGTTGCGTTCCACTATGGGTTCATTATTCCATTTACCCGTGGTTGAATGTGATCTCATTGAAGTGTTACAGCAGGTAAGGCAGCAGCCTTCCATTCAAATTGTGAATACGAGCCTGCAAGCAGAGCATTCATGTTATGCGAGCGATTTTCGTGAGAGTACTTGGTTTATCTTTGGTAATGAGGGGCAAGGTGTTTCAGCGGAAGTTGCAGCCTATGTCAATCATGCGGTCAAGATCCCGATGGAAGGGAAAGCGGAATCCTTGAATGTCGCTATGGCGGCAACCATCTTACTGTTTGAGGCTTTAAGGCAGAGAAAACACTTGTGATAAAATCGAGATGAAGAATGATGACGAGGACCAGGGGTTATGATACCCTTGGTCCTTATTTCTTGTATTTTGGAAGTTTCAAACATTTTGTTGGTTTCGATGATTAAAAGTGCAACCTTCTCTCCTGAGGATCTCGTCTAAAATGACGGGGGTGTGTTGTTATGAAGAAAAAACGATTGATGGGTATGTTTGTATTTTGGTTTGTATTCTTGACTTTGATGATTCCGATAAACACTTTTGCTTTATCCTGTGTTGAGATAGCATCGATTGAAGAGGCGTATGAGAAGTACGATGGAGTTATTGTTGCTCGGGTTACTGAAGTGAACAGAAAGAACGAATATAACAAAATCGGGTTAGCGGTAAGTCAGAGTTTTAAAGGCGTTGAAGAAGATATGATTTCGCTAAAGGAAAATGCGACATGGGGAAATCTTAACGGTCCGAGTGAGGTTGGAGAAGCCTATCTGTTCTTTCTAAGAAGTATTGACGGTAAGTGGGAAAATCCGCTGTGTTCTCCTTCAATGAAGGTTACTGAGGCATCAGAGGCACTTGATTTTTTGAAGGATAAGGAGGAAATCCCTCTGAACCATGTTGTTCCAACCGAACTGCCATTAATCAATCTCTGGACAGCAATTATATCCGTTATTCTAATATTGGTTATCATCTATACAATAGTTCGAATACGATCAAAGTCTTAAACTCTTAAACTTAGATTTCCGAGGAGTGTCGTTTAGAAAATTGAATGAAGCTGTGCAAGAGAGCGATACTTTTTAGTATGACAGATATCGCCCAATTTGATTGGGACAAGATGTTTATGTTTCCACCGTATACATCGAGAGATGAAATGGAGCAAGCGGTTGGAACACAGTGGACTACAAACAAGACATACTTGGGATATTTATTTGCCAGATCAGCCCTTGGGAAATATCCGCTGGATGATGATAGCGTTCAGAAATTAGTGTTTATCAATAAGGATGAGGTTGTCCTTGATATTACTTTGACTAGGTCATCAGTTGATTTTTCAAGCAGCGAAAGGATAATTGAACGTACCGAAGCAGAATTTGCACTTGAAAGACTGGTGGATCAAACAATTCTGGCTAAAAACGTACATCATTGAGATCGCGAGGTAAATTAGAAATTGTGATTCCCTGTTACCCGTGTAGTTGAGCCAGTTCTTCTTTTTCGGGGCTTTCGTGCATAGGGTAATTTTAAGGGGGAATCGAAGTGAGAAGAAGGTGGAGAAGCCGTCGATCGCCACAACCTAGCCGCAAACGCATTTTTCTGTTAGTATTGCTTATTTTTTCCCTTTTCTCTGTCCAATCATTTATCTTTATTGAGCGGAATATTAGACCGCCTTTAATGAATGTAGCTAAGGTAAGGGTGAAGCAAATTGCTACAGAAGCAATTAATGCAGCCATCAGCGATCGGATAGCAAATGGGACGGAATTTAAAAAGCTCATTGATTGGCGAACAGACCATGAAGGTAAAATTCAGGGTTTTATGCTTAATTATTCTGAGCATATGCGAATATCCTCTGATACTGTTACGGTTGTGAAACAAACGTTGGATAAAATGAAAGAATTGAACGAACATATTGCTCTGGGCCAGGCTATAGACAGTGCTATTCTAGCTTCCTTTGGTCCGGACGTTCCCGTCAAGTTGGAACCGGAAGGTGCTGTAAAGGTTGAACTAAAGACGCGACAAAAAGATGCCGGCATCAACATGCTGTTAGTTGAGGTGTATATTAAAATTATCGCTGAGGTCACCATAGTTATTCCTTTTGATGTAGCTCCTGAAATCATTGAAACCGAGGTCCCTGTATCTTATTTATTAGTTGTCGGTGATGTGCCTATGTATTATTTCGATAATAAAGGGAACCCGATAGGTACTAAGGATGTACCCATGCCTAATGTATCACTGCCCAGTGACTTGGATATAACTCGAGAAGAGAATGACACGAACGCCTTCGGTACTACGCTGGAAGGTGATCCGCCTGTAGAATAAGGGTGACGCTGCCGTCACCCTTAACTGTTGTTATTTTGATCTGCGTTCCTCTCGTTCCCACCTTTTTAGTGAAGGATACGGATCAAATGACCATTCGGAATAACCGTTATCGCGATACATACCATAATGTAAATGAGGCGGAAACTTTCCTTGAGTTCCAGGCTTTCCATAACCAGAACTGCCTACCCAGCCTACAACGTCACCAGGCTTCACGATATCGCCTTGTTTATATTCTTTATTAAAACCAGAGAGATGCGCGTAATAATGATAGACATTGTCCGTATCTCGAATGCCTACGCGCCAACCGCCGTAGCGATTCCAACCCATAATTTCTATTAAGCCATAACAAGTGCTTCGCACAGGTGTACCATAACCGGCGAAGAGATCGGTCCCTTCGTGAATTCTATATCCACCCCAGCTTCGCTTGGCTCCCCATGTGCTTCGATAAGAGTAATCAGAGCGAAGCGGTAAAGGAAACGCATGTTGTCTCAAATCCAGCGTATCAAAGTGCTCGAAAATGCGTGCGAATTGAATAATGCGCTCAACGCTGCGGGAATTATGATAATGTTCCCAAAGACCGATCTTGAAATCCTCTTCGGCTGAACCATAAGTTAAAATATGTTGGGCATACGTATATAATACATCGACGTCATTCTGAAGGTCTGCCTTTCCGTCACCCGAACCATCTCGCCCTGCACCGCCAAAGAACTTAATGGAGAAAAGATCCGTGTCTTGTTCATCTGGATTCAGTGCGCCGACCCAAATATGGGGATCGTATTGAATGGCGATATAACCGCTCCGCTCAGGTCTGGACTTTGGTTTAGCTTTGGTTAATGTGCGCTCATATTGATCAATGGCAGCCAAATAGTACCATGGAATGCCTGTCAGGGAACTGACTTGTTCGAATAATTGCCTGCGTGTTTCATATACAGCTTCAGGTGATTCCTGATTATGGTCTTCAGCTAATGCTGTTGGCAAGTATGAATTGGAAAGTAAACTAATAATGACGCTTATCAACACTAGGTTGAATCGTCGATCACGGAAAAGCTTTACGTACATTTTAAAAGCCTCCTAAACGAATGGGTTCATTGCTGCTGTAATAGCTTGTTACAATATGAAAAGGATTATCCAATCCAAGAGTTGAAGCTGACTGGAATGTTTGGCAGTTCATGTTATAATAGCAAGAGGACATGAGTAAATTCCCGAAAAGGTGGAATGAAGCATGACGACAAAGCAAAGGTTACGCAAACCGGATTGGTTAAAAATTGATTTAATTTCGGGGGAAAGCTTTAGGGAATTTAAAGAAATCAAACAAATAATGCGTTCGAAAACGCTGCATACGGTTTGTGAGGAAGCCAAATGTCCTAATATACATGAGTGCTGGGCCAATCGCACAGCTACATTCATGATCTTAGGAGATATATGTACAAGGGCCTGCAGGTTTTGCGCGGTGAATTCCGGGCTCCCAACTGAGTTGGATCTTCAGGAACCGGAAAGAGTGGCCGAAGCTGCAGAACAAATGGGATTAAAGCATGTCGTAGTTACTTCTGTTGCAAGGGACGATTTGAACGATGGCGGGGCAATGATCTTCGCGCGTACGATTCAAGCGATTAAACAGCGTTTGCCTTTATGCGATATTGAGGTGCTCATACCCGATTTTATGGGGAATGAGGATGCACTGAAGCAGGTGCTCGATGCGGCTCCGCATGTGTTGAACCATAACGTAGAAACGGTTGAACGTTTATCCGATCGAGTTCGTTCCAAAGCGAAGTACCAACGCTCTTTACAGCTGCTCGAACGCTCGAAGGCTTATGCCCCTAAGATACCTACGAAATCGAGTATGATGCTGGGTGTGGGAGAAGATTGGAGCGATATTATCCAAACGATGGAAGATCTCAGGGCTGTGGATTGTAACATTCTAACATTAGGTCAATATCTGCAGCCAACCCGTAAGCATTTGAATGTTGAAAAATATTACTCGCCAGAGGAATTTGCCGCACTTAAGCAAGAAGGCTTACAAAGAGGCTTCAGCCATGTGGAAGCAGGTCCGTTGGTGCGAAGTTCTTATCATGCACGGGAGCAGAAGGAAGCCGCGATTCAAACCATTGAACAGGTTTGAGGCATTAAGGTGAGGCTATAGGGGGAAGCTAAATGATTGTAATTGCGGGGAAGGAATACAACTTGATCAAAGAACATCGTAATGGCTGGAATATGGAAGCCTTCAAGGAAAGGTACAGCGATGTTTTGGACCGTTACGATTTTGTTGTTGGGGACTGGGGTTACAGCCAGCTGCGCCTTAAGGGATTTTTCAAGCAAGGTAATCCAAAGGCAACGAAAGATACCGTCATTGATTGCTTGCAGGATTATTTGCTAGAATATTGTAATTTCGGTTGTGCTTATTTCATCCTTGAAAAAGCAGCTAAACAACAGAAAGAGCATGCTTCCAAATCAAAAGATTGATTCCCATATGAATGACAAAAAACCGTCGAGCCATGAACGGATCTTGAGGTCTATGACCAAGATTACCGCTTTGTTCGACGGTTTTTGTTTGAAACTTAATCTGAATTCAGGCCAATAAAGGCTTCGCGTACACGTTTCCAGAATGGGAAGGGGCGAAATCGCGCGAAGTTTACCTTCTGATCAGCAACACTGCAGCGAATCGATTTCAGCTGTTCGAAATTTAATTGTATATGATCGACAGACAACAGCAGCTTGTGATGGGATTGAGGGTAAATGTCACAATGATGGTGCTTAGGGAGCAATAATGAGGACCCCAGCGTCCGGTATACTCTATTGTTAATTGAAGCGATCTCTGCAATTTGGATGGCCTCGAGGGATGGATGGCTGAGTGCTCCTCCGAGACTCTTATTGTATGCCGTACTGCCTGAAGGGGTAGAAATGCAGATGCCGTCCCCTCTAAACATCTCAAACATATCATCATTAATATTCAGTTGCGCAACGAGTGTGGCCTCAATCCCGCGTAAAGTAAACTCATTTAAAGCGTAATAAGTTTCTTGTCCCGTCGCCGTTTCAACCTCAATTTTAACGACAGGATATTGGACCATTTTCTTTTCTTTATTGTTTGCGCTAGTCATAGCCTCAAACAAAGCTTCTAATTCTTCCGCCTGCCAATCTGCATAAAACCCAAGGTGCCCCGTATGTATGCCCACGAAAGCGATTGAATCTAGTTGATGAACGAACATATGAAATGCGTGCAGCATCGTTCCATCCCCGCCAATACTGATTACGATTTCGGGTGATTGTTCATCCAGCTGCATATCTGCTGTCTTGGCGAGTTCGTGAAATTGCTTGCATAGTTGAATCGATGTCTCATCCCCGCGATGGATGACGTAGTATCTCACAATGAGTTCCCCCTTCAAGCTTGTTCCCTACCATCATAATCAATATTCGGTACAAACTCAACGGAAGATCCATTTTGTTGTCCTATACAAGATGTAAAGTATAAAAATAACACTAAATGTGATTAGCAGCATTGCAAACGTACTAAAAGCTATCCATGGAATAAACGCACTAGGTTGATCATATGGAATGTGAACTGGCCAAGCAACGGCTGCTTTTGTGCGAATGTGTTCAAATGGCTCCCAAAGGACATAGACTAACACTGACGAAATAAGACCATGTAATAATCTAGCTGTAAAAAAGGGCTTGTATCGCAGATCTGTTTGATTCAACACACTTATGATTTGGGCATGAACCGATAATCCGCTCCATGATAGGATGAAGGCAGCAATCGCGGCTTTATGCCAAAGTGCTATTTCTGCACCTGCAGATCCAGCGCTCTGCGCTCCTAATGTCACTTCGAATAATCCATTGATTATAGCTTGGGCTAGAGCTTCGGGGATGTGAATCCACTGCAGTATGAAGGCAATGGCATCGTATAATATGAACATGATTCCAGAGTGCTTCATAAATGCTAAGAACACAGAAAAGAAAACGACCAGTCCACCTATAACGAAAACAAGCTGAAACGATGTTGTAACGGCCTGACGAAGCAGCAGACCTATAGGTCTGCCATCTAACATTCTAGCATTGTGCATGGCATGAAACGCTCTGGTTAGAATGAAGGGCTGGTCTGCAAGAGATTCCTGAACCAAGGGAGGTTGTCCGTGAAATCTCATGATTAGCCCGATGAATATACCCCCGCCATAATGGGAAACGGCTAATATGAGTGCAAGGCTGGCATCATGGAAAAATCCAATAGCGACGGCCCCGATGAGGAAGATGGGGTCCGAAGTGGATGTGAAAGCGACCAATCTTTCGCCTTCATCGCGATTAACCAGCCTCTGCTGCCATAACTGGGAGGTTAGCTTGGCACCGATGGGATAACCGGCCGCAAATCCCATAGCCATGACGAAACCGCCGCTGCCGGGAACTCGAAATACAGGACGCATCATGGGATCTAATAAAGCGCCAAGGAAATGTACAATTCCAAAACCAAGCAGCATTTCAGAAATAACGAAAAATGGAAACAACGCAGGGAATAGGACGTCCCACCATATATGAATCCCTTGCAGGGCAGCCTCTAAACCTTGCTGGGGAAATAGCAGGAAGGAAACACTAATGAATATCATTCCTATCGAGAATATCATGCTTCTGAATAGCAACATAGTCATGCACGAGGCCTCCTAAGGATGGCGTTACAATTACTTATATGTTCAAGTCTTTACAGACATGCTGTTTAAAGTGATTAAGTGAATATAAAATGGTATAATAGAACTGGGACTTCAGATGAAAAGAAGGATGATGTATGATGAGTATGTCGGATGTTACTGAATCACTTTATGATCGGATGGGCGGAGACCAGACGATCCGACGATTGGTTGAAACCTTTTACCCGATTGTTGTGCAGGACAAAGAGATAGGACCCCTTTTTCCTGAGGACATTACACCCGTGATGGAGAAGCAGTATATGTTTCTTTCGCAGTTTTTCGGAGGCCCGCCTCTCTATTCAGAGCAGTATGGACATCCTATGATGCGAGCAAGACATATGCCTTTTGAAATTACGCAAGAAAGAGCAGAGGCATGGTTAAGATGTATGTCACAAGCATTGCAACAGTTAAATTTAGAACCTATTCTTCAACACATCATTTTAGAGCGACTTTCCGGACCAGCCTTTCACTTTGTAAACAGCTGATACGCAGGGAACGGATAAGAAAGGGGAATCGAAATTGGTTGAACCCTTGTTTCAGGTAACAGTAGATTGCCTTTGCTGTGAACAAAGCTTTCAAACCTCAAGAGTTAGACCGAGCTTCAAAAAACCGTATAAACGGGATACTGATTTTTGTGCTTATTACAGAGAAGTAAATCCTGAATATTATGTTGTTCGGGTTTGTCCTTATTGTGGATTTGCTACAACAGAAAATTTCACGTACGTCATGACAGAACAACAGAAACAAGCTGTTTATCGGAAGATTTCGGCGTTTTGGACGTTCAGGGACTTCGGTGGAGAGCGAACATGGAAAGAAGCCATGTTAACTTATAAGCTGGCCTTGATTTGCGCGCAAAATAAAAACGAATCCGAACGAGTGATTTCGGGTATTCTCCATCATATTGCTTGGTTATATCGATATGAGAATAACGAAGAGCAGGAGAACAGATTCTTAACCTATGCCTTAGAATCCTACATAAGAGTATTCGAAATTGAAGGTGCTGAACTTAACAACGCTAGATTGATGTATTTAATCGGGGAAATCAACCGCAGGCTTAAGCAATATAATGAAGCAGTAAAATGGTTTGCGCGTGTAGTGAATGACAAGAAGATTATGGATGCTGGTATGATTAGGGCGTGCCGCGAGCAGTGGCAGGAAACCCGTGAGATAATGAAAGCAGAAAAAATGGAACTGCCTGAGGAGCTAGCTTAGGCGGTTCCATTTTTCTTTAGCTGGATTCGTTTTCTGTATCCTTTTCGGATTCTGATTCTGCTAATTCGGTAAGTTTCTGAAGCAGGATATGCTTGGGCATATGCATTAAGTGCTCTAAAGGCACATTCAGTTTCTTAGCAAGCATTTGGGCTGTTTCGGGAGAGATTTGCAGCGGCTTCATAGTTTTGGTCCCCTTTATAAAAGTTATATTTTAGTTATACAATGAAATAGGGCATAATTCAAATGTAGAATATATTGTTAGAAAGGTGTGAGATGCTTGAAGCATCCATTAAGCCAAACATGGGATTTGGACGTATTCTTTCCAGGTGGCAGTGACTCTTCAGCTTTTAAGACCTATTTAGAGTCGATTGAAGATGAGCTTAGCCAGATCAAACAGCGTCTAGAAGAGATGAAAGCTAAAGCTTTGCCCAATGTGATGAATGAATTTATCCATTTGTTAATGCTGTTACAAGAAGTGAGCAGAAAGTTAAAGCATAGTGAGTCATTTACAGCTTGTCTAGCTGCACAGAATCAAAATGATCGCAAGGCAGTCATTCTCTCTGGCAGAGTAAGCAGTTTGAAGGCAACTTATATGGTGGCCTTAACATCTTTTGAAGACGAAATAGTGAATGCAACAGATGCGGAGTGGACACATGTATTAGATCACGCAGAGATGCAGTCTATTCGTTTTGTTCTAGATGAAAGACGCCAGTGGGCAAAACAGAAATTACCGCCGGATCAGGAAGCGTTGATCGCTGACCTTGCGGTAGACGGTTATCATGGCTGGGGTGACTACTATAATAATCTTGTCAGTCAAGTGACTATTGAAATGGGGAGCGGCGGTAAGCAGGAGCGCTGGTCCGCAGGGCAAGCGGCTAACAAGCTGTCAGATCCAGATCGCACATTTAGGTCAGCTTTATTCGAACGTTGGGAGCTGGCTTGGAAGGAACAGGAGCATTTATTCGCAGATACACTGAATCGGCTGGCTGGATTTCGGCTTCAAGTGTATAAACATCGGGGCTGGGAAGATGTGCTTCAAGAACCTTTACATCTTAATCGCTGTTCGGCAGCAACTTTAAAGACGATGTGGGATGTAATAGAGAGGAATAAAGCGATCTTCCTTCAATATTTAGATCGTAAAGCAGCACTGTTGGATGTGGAACAGCTGGCTTGGCATGATGTAGAAGCTCCGATTGGATCGGCAACCAAAACGTTTACATACGATGAAGCAACTGATCTAATCGTTGAACAGTTTAGAACATTCAGCCCTAAGCTTGCAGAATTTACGGAGATGGCTTTCGAACAGCGTTGGATTGAGGCAGAGGATCGATCAGATAAACGTCCCGGTGGATTCTGTACGGGTTTTCCTGCTGCAAAGCAAACTAGAATCTTTATGACGTATGCAGGGACTGCATCCAATGTGGCTACATTAGCACATGAACTAGGTCATGCGTTTCATCAATATGTCATGGAGGATCTGCCGGAATTCAATCAAGATTATGCTATGAATGTAGCTGAAACAGCTTCAACGTTTGCGGAAATGATCGTAGCTGATGCTACGGTTAGGGCAGCATCTAACAAAGAGGAAAAGTTGACTTTGCTTGAAGATAAAATTCAACGGTCGGTTGCTTTTTATATGAACATCCATGCTCGGTTCATCTTCGAGCAGAAGATGTACGCAACACGAAAGCAAGGGTTGTTAAGTGCGGAAGACCTCAGTGCATTAATGCTTGAAGCGCAACAAGAAGCTTTTGTTAACCGCTTATCAAGCTACCATCCTAGATTTTGGGCTTCGAAGCTGCATTTTTACTTAACGGATGTTCCGTTCTACAATTTCCCATACACATTTGGATATTTATTCAGTGCTGGTATTTATGCCAAAGCATTAGACGAAGGTACATCTTTCGAAGATAAGTACATCGATTTGTTAAGGGATACAGGACGGATGAACGTTGAGGATTTGGCGATGAAGCACTTGGGTGTGGATTTAACGCAGCCTGATTTTTGGCAGATGGCGATGGATCTGACGATTCAAGATGTAGAAAGCTTCTTGAGCCTTACTCAGAAAATGCAATAAAGATGTAATAAAAAAACCTTCCACCTTATGGGGCCCTTCAATCATGCATTAGGACCCAACAAAGTGAGAAGGTTTTTATAATTTTTCAAAACCATTAAATGTTAAAAATTTGAACCGTTCTTTGAAGCTGAGTGACCAGGTGAGCCATTCTTTCGGAGCTGTTAAGCATATCTTGTACGGCAGCAATTTGTTCATTCATGGCGGCGGATACTTCTTCTGTACCTGCGGCGGATTCCTCTGTTATGGCTGTAATGCTTTCCATAGCAGCAGCGATTTTGTTCGCGCTATCCATCATCAGGTCGCTCTCCTCAGCGAAAGCAGCAATCTGCTCAGCGATGAACTTCACACTATGTACAATTTCGGAGAAGACACGTTCGGTCTCAACAATAAGCTGGGTTTGCTCTTGTACCACTTCTTCATTGACTTCGATGTTGCGCAGTGCCTGACGAATGCCTTCATCTATATTACGTACGAGCCCGAAAACCTCTTTCGTAGATGAAGCAGATTCCTCAGCCAGATTACGGACCTCTTGGGCAACAACCGCAAAGCCTCTGCCATGCTCTCCGGCACGCGCAGCTTCAATAGAAGCATTCAGTGACAGCAGGTTAGTTTGTTCTGCGATCTCAGAAATGGTTTTAGTAATTTTAGAGATGCCAACAATTTGCTGGGCTAAAGAGTCGATGGTGCCAGATACTTCTCCGGTTGCTTCGACATTTCGTTTCATCCCATCATTCTGGCGCTCAACGGCATGTCGACCTTCTTCAACCAGTTTTAATGTCACCTCGGAACGGGTATTCATTTCTCTTGTGGTTACGGCATAAGCGCTAACCTTTGCCTCAATTTCCTTAATAGAAGCTGAGATATCCGATACATCTTCTGAAATCTGATTAGCCCCGGTTGCGAGTTCATTAGTTGAAAGGGTAACTTGTCCAAGGACATCCTTCAAATTCTCATTTTTAGTAAAAATATCTCGACTAGAGTCAGCAACGGTGCGTGAAATGCTCCTGGTTTCCTTCAAAATTTCACGAAGTTTCTCCATCATGCGATTGAAATTCTTGCCGAGCTCTCCTAATGCATCATTCGAATCAATGGTGACTTTTTGCGTAAAATCACCTTTTGCTATATTATGTGCGATTTTAGTCAGTTCAGTAACGGGTTCTGTAAGCGCTTTCTCCATCTGCTGGACAAAAGGATAACTTGCCCCTGCAAGAGCTAAGATTAGAATAATCCCTGCAATGTCGTTGAAGTCAGACGCTAAGACCATGATAAGCATAACGATTGAGAATACACCTACTAAACTATAGCATCCATACTGCAGCTTCTGCTTAAACGATAGTTTTCGATACCATCCCATATGTCTACCCCCTTTACTGATGTTAATTAGATGATTAAGCACATTATAACATCTTAGGTTGGGGTTGGTCTATAAAGCAAGATGCGAATTATCGTAATTAACGCATAAAAAAATAATTTTTCTTACACAAGAAGCCTCTATGACAAAAAAATAATACATCGAAAGTCCCTTATTCTTACATGGTAATGAGACTATATTCGTGTAATTTTTTAATAAAAATGTAAAAATATGTTGAACATTAGATCGCAGGGCGCTATAATTTGGATAAGAATTACAGCTTCTTAAGTCACCTATCACTGTAGGGAAGGGGGAGAATTAGTGATTATAGAACAATTATCTCTTGCTCGTCAGATTGATATCGTGTTCAAAGAACTAGTTGAGGAGCTTTCATACCTTTCTTCTGGAATAATTTTTGTACAAATCCGCAATAATACAGTGGGTAAGTTTGGGATTAAGCACGACCCTATCCAAGGACAGGATGTGTTGATGAAGGACTATAAGCCAGGCTTGACTTCTAATCATAAGCAAGCATTTCGCAAAATATACATTGAATCTCTTCAATTCAAAAAGTGCTGGACACACGGGGAAATATTATTTGATTTTGCTATTCGCTCTAATAAATTAATAACAAGTGTTCAGTTCGAGTCGAATTACAATATGGCCAATTTAATGGGACCTTTAGACGACAATCGTCGAAGAAGCGGCGTGAAGAGATAGTTGTAAATGAATGATTAATATCACATAGAAAAAAACCACGAGTTTCAAGCTATTCGTGGTTTTTTTGTGCTTTTGACCCAGCTCTTACTTGCTGAACCCGCTTAATTGTTGTTCGGCGATTTGAACTAAGCGGCGAGTAATGTGACCACCGATAGCACCTGTGTCGCGTGTAGCCATGTAGCCATAATAACCGTCTTGAGGAATTTGGATACCTAGTTCTTGAGCAACTTCATACTTCAATTGATCAAGTGCTTGACCAGCTTGAGGTACTACTAGAACGTTACTAGAACGACTTTGACCTCTACCCATCTGTATCACCTCCATTAATGCTAGTATGTTCGAAACAAGAGATTTTACCCGAATATGTATTTGGAAATTTTATGAAAGTAGATTATGTAGTATAATAGGCAGGCATAACGTTTAAAGTGGGGGTATACTATGTTCTTGCTTCAGGTAGCTAACTGGACATTCCAAGAGGAGCTGCAGATCGTTCAAGCGGATGTTAAACTGGAAATTTCAAATCAAGTTGTAGTGGAGGAGCCGCTATGTGTAGACGTAGGATTGCCTGCACTGCTGCTCAGCGGTCTTGAGGATACGGAAGCTTTTCGGTTCTCTCCTCCAGAGGAGTGGGGGAAAATGCCTTTCTTCGTCTGTGGTTGCGGCGATCCGGAATGCAGGGGCTTCTCGTTCGAGGTTAAGCATCATGGAGATGAGGTCATCTGGTTGGAAGTAGAAGAGTCAGAAACAGGCAGCCGAAGAATCGTTGAAGAATTTTCAATGAACAATAGAACAGTGCAGCAGCAGTTGCTGGCATTGGGGGAGACATTTCTTGAGTTTGTTAAGGACAAACCCTATAAGCCCTATTTCAGTGATACTGTATCGGTTGTTCAGTCGTTAGTTGAGAAGCTTAAGACATCTCTTTCACTCAACGAGCATTGACAATGATGGCGGGCATTGTATAATGAAACACAACAAAATGTTTCATACTGCAGCGATGAGAGGAATAAAGTCAGAGCCCTATGTTAGCTCAGAGAGCCGAGGTTGCTGAGAATCGGTGTAACATATCTGTCTTGTGGGTCCTTGAGCGTGCGTGCCGAAGAAATGGTTGATTTCAGCCAAAGTAGGCGCCCGTTAGCGTTCACGTTACGAATGAAAGGCTTTAACTCGTCATGGATGATGGAACGGTGTTAAAGCGAATTAGGGTGGTACCACGGTCTTTCGTCCCTTTGGGGGATGAGAGGCTTTTTTTGTGGGAAAATTTCATTAGAAATTGCGCGAATTACCATTTATTCAAGGAGGTAAAAAGTATGCCAAGAGTTTTGTCTGGTATTCAACCGAGTGGTCAATTGACATTAGGAAATTACATAGGTGCGATGCGAAATTTTGTAAAGCTTCAAGAGGATCATGATTGTTTTTTTATGGTTGTGGATCTGCATGCGATTACGAATCCACAAGAGCCTGAGAAGCTGAAGGAGCAGATAGAAGCCGTTGCTGCATTATTCATAGCCGCGGGTATTGATCCTGCCAAATCCAGTGTGTTCTTACAATCCCATGTTAAAGCGCATGCCGAGTTGGGCTGGTTAATGACGACGATGGCTTATATGGGTGAGCTGGAGCGCATGACTCAATATAAGGACAAGTCAGCGGGTAAAGGGTCCATTCCAGCGGGATTGTTCGTTTATCCAACCTTAATGGCCGCGGATATTCTGCTCTATAATGCGGATAAAGTGCCGGTAGGAGATGATCAGAAGCAGCATTTGGAGCTGACACGTGATTTAGCGGAACGGTTCAACCATCGATACGGTGATTATTTTACAGTTCCTGCGCCCTACATCCCAGAGGTCGGAGCTCGTATAATGTCCTTAGATGATGCTACGAAGAAAATGAGCAAGAGTAACCCAAATCCCGGCAGCTATATTGCGCTCTTAGACCCTGTGGATGTGATTGTGAAGAAGATTAAAAGGGCAACTACGGATTCTGGAATGCAAGTGAAATACGATACAGTGAACAAACCGGAAATCAGTAATTTAATGAGCATCTATTCTCATTGTGCGAATATGAGTTTGGAAGCAATAGAAGCGAAATACGAAGGTCAGGGCTACGGGCCTTTTAAGAAAGATTTGGCTGAGCATGTCGTTTCAGTGATCGAACCGCTGCAAGCGAAATATAATGAGATAAGAAGTTCAGGGGAAATTCATGATATTTTAGCAAAAGGAGCCTCGGAGGCAGCAGAGATTGCTAATGTTACCGTAAACGATGTTAAGGAACGTATGGGTTTTGTGTTGCCTAAACAACTGTAGCTGACAGCTACAGTTGTTTCTTTCTAAGTTTAGCTTTGAGGACAAAACCAAATCCGATAAAGCAGATAGCACTGATTGAGAAGATTAAGACGAGCCAAGGTTGACGAAAGCTCATAGCAATAGGAATAGCTGTAAGCAGCAGGACACCCACTACTGCGAATAATAAAGCCAAAGGCTTGCTCATCATCTCACCTCCAAACATATGGTATAAAAATCTTGTATAAGTTCTCTATGAAAACACATACTAAAGACTGCAAGCTTGCAAGATAATACTTCAAAGCGAACAAAGAATCTGAAAGGAGTGCTTAACATGGCAAACAATAATTCTAACGTATTAGTGGTGCCTCAAGCAAGCCAAGCTTTGGATCAATTGAAGTATGAAGTAGCACAAGAGCTTGGTATCCAAATTCCGCAAGACGGTTATTATGGGAATATGGCGACACGTGACACGGGTGCTATAGGGGGCCACATCACACGTCGTTTAGTTCAAATTGCTGAACAGACTTTAGCCGGTAACAGATAGTGTTATCAATATCGTTTGTGATAACGAAAGCCCAAGGCCAACTGCCTTGGGCTTTCTTCTGAGGTTAATACGTATCTAATCGCAGGCGCTTCTCCATCTTTTCTTCGCTCATCCATCCAACGTAGGAATTTAGAGGGTTGTATTCATGGTCCATTAAAAGCACAGCAACGAAAGGATATTGTTTGCGGTGCCTGTAACGCACATCAAACCAGCGAACCTCGTAGCCCCAATCGTGCTGCTTTAATTCAGCACAGGCATGCGGGCTGAAGTAGATGAACGCCTCAATATCGGAATGCTGCTTCGAAGCTTCTACAGCCGGATGATTCGCACACTTTACACGGTCGATCCATTGAAGGGACTGCTGCCTTAATTCGCCAGTGATGTACGTGCCGTCCTGTTTCTTCTTGACAATATTCCACACATTGAATTGGATGGTCGGAATCGCAATATATTGATCTCCCAGCTCGTATTTAGGATCTTTAGCGGCTAAATTATGTTTTACATGCCAATGCACGATCGTTCTCCATACATAATAGATGGCAATGAAGCAGTATAGTATAGAAAATATCACCTGCGGCTCTATAAGGCCCAGTGACCACAATAGAATGGCGATCACATGCGAAATGAAGATCGCAGGGTCAAAAATATGGATGATATTCCAAGCGATCCATTTTTCCGTAATAGGTCGGGCTGCTTGTGTGCCATAAGTGTTAAAACAATCGGAAAAGACATGAAAAGCAACGGCGATGAATACCCAGAAGCCAACGTGAAATAAAGGCAAAGGGTTAAAAAAGAAACCAAGTGCAATCGTGATGAGTAACGTCCAGAGGATAACTGCGGGCAGGGAATGTGATAAGCCGCGATGGTTTTTGACATATACTGCATTTGATTTGAAACGCAGTAATGTGTCGAGGTCGGGTGCTTGGGAGCCGATGACGGTTCCGAGCAAGACAGCAGTAGCAACAGATGAATCACTCGCCACCACAGGATCGACGTATGCTAGTCCTGCTAATCCAAGTCCGACGACTAAATGTGTACCAGTATCCAAAATAAAGTCCTCCAATTCAAAGGGTGTGTATTCATCATGAAGTGCATGGTAAGATGGATGGGGTATGAATGACTTGTTTATGGGCTGAACTATTTAAACTATAACGATGAGACGATTACTATTTATTTTAGCACTATTTATATCTTTTTTAATCAGCTGGAGGACTATTTTATGTCAAAAATTTTTATTGAGTACAAGATACATCCAGAATTCCGTGATAAATATCTGGCATTTATGAGGGCAAGAGTTGTCGAGCATCCAGAATTATCTTGGTATGAGGGGACTGATCAACCCGGATTATTCGTTGAAATTTGGGACAACCAATC
This sequence comes from uncultured Paenibacillaceae bacterium, assembly GCA_964447355.1. Lineage (GTDB taxonomy): Bacteria > Bacillota > Bacilli > Paenibacillales > CAYUSG01 > CAYUSG01. The sequence goes on along the minus strand of CAYUSG010000018.1, from coordinate 1,519 downwards.
GTTTGAACAATTCGAATCATTTAAGCGTGAACGAACGGTCTTGCAGGGGAAATGGCGCCAAGGAGATGATTGTATTCACGGCGGTATTGCGGCATTACATATATGGCATTTTACTGAAATGAATTAATCCAGCCTATGGATATGAGCCAGACAGCAAAAAACTACACCTCTCTAATTGTTAATGGGATTTAACAAGAGGTGTAGTTCTCCTTTGTAATTAACTTAGTTCAATTAACGACCTGTCATAGGAGAGGCGGCAGAGAAGGGGTAAGTGTATTCAAGTTCTTCATCAAATGTGATGTAATCTAAATTAACCATTAATAATAAGTATCTCATGCCTGTTTTGGGATCACTGATAATGATATGGTCCCGTCCAGCTGCTTCTAACACGCCTTTGAACACTTTGGCGTTCCACTCGCTGTTATTCTCAAAGGTCATGTAAATGGTAGCAACTTTACCTAAATTAAGCCGCAGGATGTTCTCAATGAACGACTCTTCTACGGGCAAGAGGCCGGGCTGAGTTGGTGCAACGGGTGCAATAGGTGGTATACCTGGAATGGCTGAACCGCTTGGTACATTTGGAACAAAGGAACTTGGTGATACGCCACTGGCTGCTGGACTGTGCAAGGGATACCCGTAAGGATTAGGCATTCCGCTTTTTGGATACGGCGGGAAGTTGTTCATACTTTCACTCCTTAGTTGGTTAATTGCACTTGCATGAATCAATTTCATAATGCGCTATGAAGCAACATGTCCCACTATATATACATGTGTAATTCAGAAATAAATCTATATAATGTGCTGTTGAGCTAATTATGAAATTGATTCGCATAACAAGTTCATTACTAATAAGTACGATACACATTAGGGCAATTAGAACTTGTGGGGCTAAAAAAACAATGCGATTTGAAGCGCCCCGTATTCCATTGGTTGTACCATTGACTTGGACACGCGCCTGTCGGTTTGAAAAACCAAAGCGCGTTACTGGCCGGATGCTGGCGTTCTCCATTGATGACGCGCTCAGCTAACCGTATGTCAGCCTCTCTAGGCCGCTGATAAAAATAGCCTTTAGTAGTGGCCTCAAAACCGCCTGGACTTTGAAAGACCATGTCTCTCATGTTGCGGATCGATCTGAAGTCCAAGCAATCAGATCTAACGCGGTTAACCCCTACATTACCAACCATGAGCATGCCAAGGTCTCCGTCGCCTTCAGCTTCGGCACGCATCAGCCTGGCAAGCAGCTTGCGATCTTCTGAGTTCGTTTTGATGACAGCCATTCACTTGCTCCTCCCATGATAAAATAAGCTCCTACATTACCTTATGAAATGGACAATTTATCTTATAACCATACGTATTAGTGAGAAGCATCATATGCTGCGTGATCACTCATATATCGACAAAATTATGAATTTGACTGTGTAACGTTGTCAAACCAGATATAGGTTGCTTTTATTAAGTAGATATTCCGTATTACTGCTTGAACGACATGATTTCTTTTGTCATGTACGCGGAATTGATA
>CAYUSG010000017.1:0-35310 GCA_964447355.1 uncultured Paenibacillaceae bacterium | reverse complement strand
GCTGTATTCATGCACTCTGCCGACATCACCAAGCAGACTGCAAACATAATTAAAAGGAGTTCTAATGCTGAGACTTTAAACCCTAGCCCCATCAATAAAATGACAAGTGCCGCACACGCATGAAATTTCATATTCCGCTGAGTGGATAACGTATACAACAATCCATCATAAGCATAACTGAATCCATGCAGCCAGCGCTTCACGATACTCCACATTATCTAGTTAAACCTACCTTCTGCAGGATAAGCTCTTGTTTGGTGAACATTTCCTTCTCAGCGGCTTCATTCTCATGGTCATAACCTATCAAATGAAGAAAACCATGAACGAAAAGAAAGCCTATTTCTCGTTCAAGCGAATGGCCGTACTCTTCACTTTGTCGAATCGCTGTAGGGACCGATATAATAATGTCCCCTAACAGATCCGGCAAATACTCGCCATCTTCATTCGCTTGCTCTTGCTCTGAGCTGTCTATCTCCAAATCGGAATAAGAAATATCAACCTCATCTTCCAATGATTCATGCATGGCAAAAGAAAGGACGTCCGTCGGACGATTAATACCGCGATATTGCTTATTTAGGTCATGAATCGCTTCATCGTCAACGAACGTTAAAGCAACCTCCCCTTCTTCAATTCCCTCTGCTTGTCCAGCCTCATTCAGCAGCTGAGTTAACCGTTCGATCCAAGCTTCAGGAATGTCGTGCTCTTCCTGCTCATTGTTCCATTCCAAGGTTAGATTCATTACGCATGTGCTCCCTTTTTCTCAGTTTTTCCAGGTAAATCCTCAGGATACTCAATTCGCGAGTGGAAAATCCCCAGCAGCGTTTCTTTTAGCGTCTTAGCGATCTGATCCAGCTCTTTCAGCGTGAGGTCACATTCATTAAATTGGTTGTCATCCAATCGGTCTTTTACGATTTTCTCGACCATGGAGTCAATTTGTTCAATCGTAGGATTACGCAGGGAACGCACCGCTGCTTCAACGCAATCGGCAATCCCTACAATCGCAGCCTCCTTGGATTGCGCTTTAGGGCCCGGATAACGATAGTCTTCCTCAAGAACGGATGCTGGATCCTTTCCTTCGGCTTCTGCTTGTTTAACCGCCTTATGATAAAAATACTTCAGCAGCGTGGTTCCATGGTGCTGCTCAGCAATATCACATATTTGCTTAGGCATCTTATGTTCTCTAAGCATTTCGGCCCCGTCTCGAGCGTGGGCAACAATAATGGACTTGCTAAGTGACGGTTCGATATGGTCGTGCGGATTTTCAATATTCACCTGATTCTCAATAAAATAACTCGGGCGCTTCGTTTTGCCCAAATCGTGATAGAACGAGCCGACTCGGCATAATAAACCGTCAGCGCCGATCGATTCAGCTGCAGCCTCAGATAAGTTAGCAACCATCACACTATGATGATAAGAGCCGGGCGTTTCAGTTAACAGCTTGCGCAGCAGCGGATGATTAGGATTGGACAATTCCACTAGCTTTAGAGGGGACAATATACCGAAAAAGACCTCAAAGAATGGGAGAATGCCAATCACTAGAACAGCGGTAAGCAAACCGCTGCCAAATGAAAACAACAAGGTATACAAAGTCAGTGTTGGGCTGTGCTGATCTTCAATCATAATAAGAGCGGCGCTTGCAAGTGTCGTTAATAAAGAAACTAAAATACCGGCCCTTAAGATGACCGAACGTTGACTGGCTCGTTTCAATGCAAATACAGCAGCTACACAAGAGACCAGCGCAACAAACCCATAACGGAAATCAAACATTGAATCAGCGTTCAAATTATACATGATCGCCGCAAAAATACTAAATAAAATCGATACGGTGAAGGCCAAAGAGCTTTCAATGAGAATGGTAATGAGGATCGTCCCCATTGCTACGGGTGCAAGAAATCCGATCGTCGGAAAATCAGCATTCTGTGCCATGGCAATGATCTGCATCACCAGTACATTTAATACTAAGATGAGAATAAGCATAATTAACGGCACATTATTATACGCCATAGTAAGCTGATTCTGCCGAATAAAGATATACAGAAAAAAGACCATCAGCCCTACAATAACCGTCAAGCCAATTTGCGGCCAATAATTAACTTTGTCCTTCAATAAATCAAGCTCAACTAAACGTTGATACAGCTGCTCATCAATTTTTTGACCTGCTTTTACTACGACGTCACCCTTCTGGATGTATACAGGCTGAACATTGGCTCTAGCCAGTGCCTTAGCCTCCTGAGTGGCAACTTCGTCATAAAATTTATTAGGGGTTAACGTGAATCTCGCAATCTCTTGCACGAGCTCTCTGGGCGTACTTCTTTGCAGTGAAGAAGCGTTAACCAATTCCGCAACTTTTGCCCTTGGTGCTTCCGCATCTAGAATCTGATCATTCATCAAACGATTCACGATCGATTTCGTTAAACTTCTCATGTCCTCTAGTTCTTCTCTAGTCACTCTCGGAAACTTAAAGAAGACCTCTTCCGGAATGCGGTACTGCTGCTCGTTTAGATGTTTATTCATCTCGGCCAATACGGCTGGCGGATAAGTTTTATTGTTCGTATACGTTTTGGTCAGTTGGCTGAAATAATACTTCATTTCCGAAGGCAGAAACGCCTGATAAATCTTCACTTTATCATCGAAGGACACCGTATCATCGGCATTCACTTGATCGATTTTATTATAAATATTATCAATGAGTTCGGCATTTTTCATAGGAATGATCGTATACACCGGCTGAACTTGCTGGACCGCTTCTTCCTTAAGCTTCTCAGTTGCTTCATCATCAGCAATTTGCTTAGGTGCCGTAATGGTCTTCTCGCTGATGCTGTCCAATTGAATATCATAGGTTTGGGATACTAGCTTTCCAGATAAGGAAAAATACAAAAAAAGCGCCAACGCTAAATACAAAATGACACGTACCGTGGCGCTATATTTCCATCCGCTGAAAGCAGTTTGAAATTTTTCTTTCATGGAAATACGATCATTTTTCATTGCAGAGGTCATTCCTCTCTAACCTTGTTTATCTTGATGATGGTCATAGGCAGTAATAATTTTCTGGACTAAGCTGTGTCGAACGACATCTTGATCTGTAAAGTAAACAAAGCCGATTTCTTCGATCTCTTGTAAAATTTTCTGCGCCTCGACCAGCCCTGACGATTTGCCCCTTGGTAAATCAATCTGGGTAACATCCCCTGTAATGACCATTTTCGAACCAAAACCAAGCCGGGTTAAGAACATCTTCATTTGCTCTGGAGTCGTGTTCTGGGCCTCGTCCAGAATAATAAAAGAGTCGTCCAGCGTACGTCCCCGCATATACGCTAATGGTGCAATTTCAATCAGACCTCTCTCAAGTGACTTGGCCACCTGTTCAGGTCCCATCACGTCATTTAGCGCATCATACAGCGGTCTTAAATAAGGGTCCACCTTCTCCTGCAGATCACCCGGCAGAAAGCCGAGACTTTCGCCTGCTTCCACAGCAGGACGGGTCAGAATAATTCGTTTAACCTGACCTTCTTTAAGCTTGGCCACCGCAAGGACAACAGCTAAGTATGTTTTACCCGTTCCCGCAGGTCCTACCCCAAATACAATATCCCGCTTCTTAATGGTAGTGACGTAATGCTTTTGGCCAATCGTTTTAACACGGATCGGTTTTCCTCGGTAGGTCGTCGTTATTTCGCCCTTAAACAAATCAAGAAGCTGGTCTGCTTTCATTTGTTTCGCAAGCTCTAATGCATACTTAACATCTCGTTCTGTGGGCACATAACCCCCGCGAATCAGCTGAAGCAATACATTGAACAATTGTTCAAGCTGCTCAACCACAGCAGGTTCGCCTTGAATGACAATTTCAGCTTCACGTGAGAAAATGCTCGCGTTCATTTCCTGCTCAATCATTTTTAAGAAAGCGTCCTGCGGACCGAATAGCGCAAGACCTTCAGATGTGTTCTGTAATGCAATTTTGACTATGTTTACATTATCCAACAAAAGGCCTCAGTCTCCTTGATTGTGTTAGTTGTCGTCTTCCTCTTGGGGCTGTTCATATTCACCAGGCGCTATCACTCGCTCCTGCGCGATATCCTGCTCCACTTCGTAGAGTACTTTTATATAAACTTTACCACTCTCAGCCTTTTCATGCAAAATTTTTTCTTCTTGAATGACGATATCCCTGCCGAATTTTTGAATCAGGTCAGCTCTTGCCAGTTCAAGCCCCCTAGCTTTAGCTTCTGCCTTATCAATGGGGGTCTCCACAAACTTCACTTCCATTACTGTTTCCTGCAGCCAACCGATAGGGAGCTTGAATTGCCGCCACTGTACGTATGTCTGATCCACGTCCGTCTCATATTTACTGAACTCTAATTTTCCATAGCCTGTTAATTGCAGCGCCCGTCCGCCAATCACGATATGAAACCGATCTTTAGTTTCCCCTGTATATACTTTGTACTTTTTCAACAGCGGTATGTCCAGTTCATATTCATGCCACACTAAGCCTTGAACCTCACCTTTAGCTGCAACGATTTCGAAGTGCTCTTCATCACCTATTTTCCCAGAAATCAGAATATCCCCGCGCTTCACACGACTGTTACGCTTAACTACGGGCTTTCCTTGCTCGGCTTCGATGTTGGATACGACTGCATCTGATTTAGAGACGAGATGCCTAGGGCTCAAAAGCGGGGTTTGCTCGGGTTGAATCGATTCCACAACCTTGATCTGCACATGAGTGCCCTGAATCTCTACACCAATCCAAGACGCGTCAGGCAGCTGCTTCATGAGCCGATGGGAGAGTTCATCCAAAGACTGCAGTCTAAATTTCCATTGCAGCGGATAAATCCCCTCCTTCTCCGCTTTTTCGATAATATCGATGGTTGGTATCGTCTCATTGCCTACAACCTCTACCTTCCAAATCATATTGGAGAGCAAGTACAACCCGAGCACGAATAAAAGCAGCCCTGCTGCAAAAAACTTTCTGCGCCCAAGCTTCGAAAGCATAAAAGGTAAACCGTGCCTTTCCAGTACATGCACGCGACAGCCTGTCTGCTTTAAATAGGGTCGCAGCCTAAAAAAATCCCCCAGGGGCATATATAAGGTAAGTGTATTGGGGGAAGTTCGGCGAACATCCCACATCCCCATTTTGGCTGTATTAATCTGATTGATCAGACGTTCTGTATAACGTCCGCTGATTTGAATTTTAATATAACCTCTAATCGAAGCGAATCGATCCTCTCTCACCTAACATTCCCCCAAATCCTAGTTCTTGAATCCGTATCAGAATGAGCCACATTCGATAATGAAACGGATTTCCTCCTCAACCTTGTTCAACATATTTCAAATCATCAATGATCCCTTCGATGAACACTTCCTCTGTTAGAATCGCGCGAATAACCAGCTGTTTGCCAATGACCTCCAGCTGTCCCTTGCTTAACTGGAGCCTTAATAAATCATCTGAGAAATGCAATACGCCTCGATGGTTCTCAACATACAGCTGCATATTGCCGATCAGGGTCATTCGTGGAAGATCAAAGACAACATCCTGCGGTAAATCCAGCACTTGTGCAAATTTCTGAAACTTTCGTTTCCAGCGGCGCATGATTTTTCAACCTCCCCGTATAAAGCACAGGCTCTTACCAAAATATGCGCTCAAGCCCCGATTTATGAAAGGTATCCCAAGGCAGGTTGGGGACAAAAAAAGAAGACCGATGCATTTAAAGCCATCGATCTTCTTTTTTTGTAAGGTGAAACCACTATGAATTTCGTTTTATAGGGCTTTGATAAGGTGATTTCGCCCTCGGTTTCCCAAACACTTCTGCCCACATCATTCCTCTTATGATGTCCTGCTGTGTAGCCGCTACTTCTATCTTCGGAACCGAAGCAGTAGACGGAGTCTTTTTCGATTCAGGTAAAGACCCGCTGCTCGTTAAGACAGGGCTTGGTTGACGCTCAGTCACCTCGTAGCTTGTTTCTGGTGCAGCAGTAACGTCTGGTTCGTTTAAGTCATATGGATAGAGCGGTTCGTAGGTTTCGTGAGACATGGTCTCCATCTCATACGGTTCTCTTTCAATGCGGCGCTCGGGTTCAGGTATTCTTGGAATCCTGCGCTGTGATTCAGCCGCCTCCTCCTTTTTCTTCTTGTAATATAATGAGGATAAACCGAACAGCACGAGAAGTAAGATTTCAAAATTATTGAACACGAGGCCGAATAGCAATTCAATTAAAGCTCCCACATCTATCAAGCCTCCCTTTGAGGGCTATTCACGGTTTTTATCATCACGGTTCGGATCACTCATTTTACCGAAAGAGCTTCTCATTTGCGTGTCCGATTCAATATTTTTCAGGTTCATGTAATCCAAAACCCCAATCTTGCCTTCTCTTAGCGCTTCAGCCATCGCCTGAGGCACCTCGGACTCAGCTTCAACTACTTTCGCTCTCATCTCTACGACGCGCGCCTTCATCTCTTGCTCCTGAGCGACCGCCATGGCTCTGCGCTCCTCTGCTTTTGCTTGAGCAATTTGCTTATCGGCTTCAGCTTGGTCTGTTTGCAGTGTCGCACCAATGTTACGACCTACGTCTACGTCAGCAATATCGATGGAGAGGATTTCGAAGGCTGTACCAGCATCCAGACCTTTGGCAAGCACCACTCTGGAAATCGTATCTGGGTTCTCAAGCGTTTCTTTGTGGCTGCTTGCAGAACCTACAGTCGTTACGATCCCTTCCCCAACACGCGCGATAATCGTTTCTTCACCTGCACCCCCGACTAGGCGGTCGATATTAGCGCGGACCGTAACTCTCGCTCTTACCTTAACTTCAATTCCATCCTTCGCTACTGCTGCTACAATCGGCGTTTCAATCACCTTAGGGTTAACACTCATTTGCACCGCCTGCAATACGTCACGACCCGCTAAATCAATAGCGGCAGCACGGGCAAACTCCAATGGAATATTAGCACGTTGAGCTGCAATTAATGCATTAACAACCCTATCTACATTACCGCCCGCTAGAAAATGGCTTTCCAGCTGATTGATCGTTAAGCCTAATCCTGCTTTTGTCGCCTTAATCTGAGGATTCACGATACGACTCGGGATAACCCGGCGCAGTCTCATCGCTACTAATGTAATAATCCCAATACGGACGCCCGACGCTAAGGCCGAAATCCACAGCATAACCGGGAAAAAACTGAAAAATACAGATAATACGATGATGGCGATCGCCGCCACCACCAAATATGCTACAACATCCATAAACATTTACCTCCTAGAAATTTAGTTATTTTATTGTTCTCTAACAACAACCCTAGTTCCTTCAATATGGATAACTTTGATCGTTTTGTTCTGCTCAATATATTCACCGCTGGACACTACATCAACTCGATTATCGTCAATGAGTGCCGTTCCAGAAGGTCGTAAGCTTGTTAAGCTTATGCCGGTTTTTCCCAATAAATGAGCTTTATCTTCACTGGAAATATAGCCCGCTTCCTTATTCAAGGCATCCTTCAGAATAAATTTATTCCAAATGCCTTTGTGCTTGAACAATCTGACCACAATGGCCACCACTATGATCGCAATAACAAATGCAATACCTAATGATAACGAAGCTTGACCAGTATCATAGGCAGCTAGTAATACACCGCTTATCAATGACAGGATACCAAGAATACCTAGAATTCCGAAGCTAGGGACGAATATTTCGATCGCTAATAGCACAATCCCTGCTACAAACATGAAAATATGCTCGATCCCCGCAAATCCAGCCGCATAATGGCCAAAGAAATATAATCCAAAGGCTGCGACACCTAGTATTCCCGGAAAACCAAAGCCAGGTACAAACAATTCAATTGCGACGCCAGCCAATCCAATTAATAATAATAAGGTCATGACAACAGGATGGGTCAATACTCTTGCCAATTTCTCTGATGGAGATAACTCCACTTGCACCGTAGGCGCAGCAGATAATCCCGACTGCTGCAGCACATCTTGAATGGTCTTCGCTTCACCTTCGGCATAACCAGCGGCAACAGCTTCCTTCGCTGAGAACGAAATCAGTTCATTTTGTGCAAACGTGCGTCCGATCTCCTTTACCTCAACAACCTTCTGATCATTGACCATCCCTTCTGCATACTCCGGATTACGGTCATTCATGTCGGCAGCACTTCGCATATGGCTGCTCCATACAGCTATCGTCTTGGAATCATGAACGCGTTCTCCGGAAATATTAACAACAGCTGCAGCGCCGATGGTACTGCCGGGTGCCATGTAAATTTCATCTGCATTTAATGCAATGTAACTGCCAGCCGAAATCGCCTTACCTTGAATAAATGCTATCGTATGCAGCGGGCTGTTATTAATAATATCTCCGATCGCTAATGCTGCTCCAACTCCCCCGCCCAGCGTATCGATGACTAGGACTATAGAGGTGGCCCCAGCAGATTCTGCTTCCTCGAAAGACCTCTCCAGAAATTCCTGTAAACCGGTTTCAATCGTCTGCTCCACTGGAATGATATACACTAACCCCTCTTGAGACGGCTTGCTCTCTGCTTCAATAATCCCCGTTCCGATGACTGAGGCTAATAAAACAGCGGTGAGCACAACAAAACGTACAAATTTCGAAATGTTTAACCTATTTTTCTTCATTACGTGCCCTCCTTTCCTACTCTATCTTTTGGTCTCAAAAGGTAATACGTGTAGTATACACATATTGTTTCACAAATTGAATGAATTTCATAATATCTGGATGTCGCAGCATTATAAAAAAACACTCCTTAAAGGAGTGTTTATTTTATTGCAGCAACTGCTGCACAATTTGATTCACAAGTTTGCCATCGGCGATTCCTTTGACCTTAGGCATCAAAGCACCCATCACTTTTCCCATCTCCGCTTTAGAAGAAGCACCTACCTCTTGGATGGTCTGCTTTACAATGGCTTGTATTTCCTCTTCTGTTAATTGCTGCGGAAGGTAATCAGCAAGAATGTCTAATTCCGCCTTTAAATTGTCAGCAAGGTCCTGCCGACCTGCCTTTTCAAATTCTTGGAGGGAATCTCTACGCTGTTTCACTTCACGATTTAATATATCAAGCACTTCATTATCATCCAACGTTTTTCGCTGATCAATCTCTACGTTTTTTACCGCTGAACGAACCATTCTGATGACAGAGAGTTTAAACTTGTCCTGGCTCTTCATCGCTTGCTTCATATCATTATTTAATCGTTCGCTTAAGCTCATGTATATAGAATCCTCCTAGAACTTTCTCTTACGAGCAGCCTCAGATTTTTTCTTACGTTTAACGCTAGGCTTTTCGTAATGTTTACGTTTTTTAACTTCAGCCAGTACACCATCTTTTGCGATGGAACGCTTAAAACGTCGAAGTGCTGCATCAATCGTTTCATTTTTGCGAACTTTCGTTTCAGACACCAGTTTTCCCTCCCTCCGAACAGACCGTCCAAGACAGATTACACGGTTTATCAAACTACATTATAAGTGAAATACAAAGGGGGTGTCAACATACAAGCATTGGCATCTTAATACGGATTTAATTCCCCCAGTTTTTCCCCGCCCAATAAGTGAAAATGAATGTGGTATACGACTTGTCCGCCATCAGACCCGCAATTGTTAATCAAACGATAGCCTTTTTCGGATAATCCTAACTTTCTTGCTGTCTCTTGCGCAGCTTGAAGCACATCAGCAAGTAACGGAAAATCCTCGGAAGTTGCATCGTTCATCGATGCGATATGCTTTTTCGGAATAAATAAAACATGTACCGGCGCCTGAGGCTGAATGTCCTGAAACCCTAAGACAGTTTCACTTTCATACACCTTTTTGCTGGGAATGGATCCTTCAACTATTTTACAAAAAATGCAATCCATAAGTTGCTCCTCCTCTGGGTCTAAGGTTCTTTTAGCAAAACCTTAATTAATATATAGTATTGTTATCTTTATCATATCCAAAATAAACACAGTCGTCCAATGTTTGGTACAATGACATGGTATAATACATAGCATATCACATTCAAATGGCTAACATTTCGGTATCAAACAGTCAGGAGGGATTCATTATGGGGAGTAGAACATTAGGCGGTAAAAGCATTATCCTGCGTCTAGAAATGAAAACGCAGCAGATTAGTTTCGGTGAAGTCGCTACCGTAATTTCGCAATCTGGCGGAGATATCATTGCCATTGACGTCATTCAGACCAGTCGTGAATGGACGATTCGGGATTTAACGGTCACTGTAAGCGAAATTGATCAAATCGAACGCATTAAACAGGTAGTCAGCAATTTGGACGGGGTACGCGTGATTAACGTTTCCGATCGCACCTTCCTGATGCATTTAGGGGGCAAAATCGAAACACGGCCTAAGACCCCGATTCAAAACCGCGATGATTTGTCCAGAGTTTACACACCGGAAGTTGCCAGGGTATGTATGGCTATCCATGATGAACCGTCCAAAGCGTACAGCTTGACGATTAAACGCAATACCGTAGCTGTCATCTCTGATGGAACAGCAGTCCTCGGCCTTGGCCAAATTGGGCCTTATGCTGCAATGCCAGTTATGGAAGGTAAGGCGATGTTGTTTAAGCAATTTGCTAAAGTAGACGCCTTTCCTATCTGTCTAGATACCCAAGATACTGAGGAAATCATAGCGACTATTAAAGCTATCGCCCCTACGTTCGGCGGTATTAACCTGGAGGACATCTCTTCCCCTCGCTGCTTTGAAATCGAGAATCGATTAAAGCAGGAGCTGGATATTCCTGTATTCCATGATGATCAGCACGGAACCGCTGTTGTCTTGTATGCCGCTCTTATTAATGCCCTTAAGCTTACTAAAAAGTCGCTGACAGAGCTAAAGATTGTCGTTTGCGGCATCGGAGCCGCCGGCATTGCATGCAGTAAAATTTTGCTCGCAGCAGGTGTGAAGAATATTATTGGGGTTGATCGTGAAGGTGCGATTGTCTCAACTCAGACCTATTCCAATGCAATGTGGAATTGGTATGCTGAGCATACGAACCCCAATAAAGAGGCTGGATCTTTGCAGGACGTCATTCAAGGCGCAGATGTATTCATCGGTCTCTCAGCAGGGGGTGTACTAAAGCGGAAGGATGTGGAGAACATGGCTAAGGACCCGATTGTCTTTGCGATGGCTAATCCAACACCCGAAATTAGCCCCGAAGAGGTAGAAGATATTGTGGCCGTCATGGCAACAGGGCGATCTGATTATCCGAACCAAATCAACAATGTTCTATGTTTTCCAGGTATGTTCCGCGGCGCTTTAGATTGCAGAGCTACAACGATAAACGAAGAAATGAAGCTGGCGGCAGCCGAAGCCATCGCTCATGTCGTAACCGATGAAGAGCTGAATAAGCTGTATATCATTCCAAGCGTATTTAACAGTGCTGTCGTCAAATCGATTCGGGACCGAGTAATTAAAGCGGCGATCCAAACCGGTGTTGCCCGACGTATTCCCAAAGAATATCGCAACAAGGACTAAACCGTAAAAGGAGCTCGAATTCACAGCTTGTTTGATTAAAGCTGGAATTCGAGCTTCTATGCTTTTATAAACGCTCGGTAGAGATGCGGCTTCCGCGACCCGAAGGTTCAGCCGCACTGACAATTAGTTTGCGCGGCAGTCTAGAACGCAGCTCGGGTACGTGGCTGATTACGCCGACGGATAAGCAATCCATATGCAGCCGCTCCAGCGAAGTCACTACCATATCCAACAATTCTTGGTCCAATGTACCAAAGCCCTCGTCTAGAAAGAAGAATTGCAAAGGATATTTGCCGCGCAGTTGAATTTCGGTCGACAATGCCAGGGCTAAGGCTAATGAAGTCAAGAAGGTCTCCCCGCCTGATAAAGTAGATACCGGACGCTTCACCCCTCCATTAGCATCATCCCTAATAATAAACCCACCTGCGGAATCAACCTCAATGGCATACCTTTGCCGCGTTAACTGAGCTAGTCGATGCGAAGCTGAACGGCTAACCTGCATCAGCTGTTCTTCTGCTAGAAACTCTACAAAGGCGTTGCCGCGAAACACACTCTGAAGCTGGGATAAACGGCGATGCAGTGCTTGCTTTGCTGCAATGTGATGCTGCAGACTTGTCCATCGTTCGTGTCTTTCGGTGATGTCTTGCATATCTCTTTCAGCTTTAGCACGCTCGCCAAGCGCAAGCTCAAGGGCGGATTTTTCCGTTTCCAATCTTGAGCACAGCTCCTGCCATGCTTCCTCATGCACTAACCGCCCCTTCAGCCACCCTGTCAATTCTTCGATGCGATGCTTCAGCCGCTGCTCATGATCACGATACTGCTTGACCCTTATTTCCCATTCTGAACGCTGTGGAAGTGAAGCAATTCCCTCTTTCAGGGTTTCAATCGTTTCAAACCCAGATAACGAGAACAGCTCGTTCCACTGCTGCTCATTTATGTTTAGTCGTTCTTCTGCACTTTGATGTGCTTGTTCAGCCGCACTGAACTGCTTCAGCGCTTCTTCATTCTTCACTCTAGTCTCATCAAGCCGCCGGCCTAATTGCTGTTCTGTCTGTTTCCATTCATTGAATTGCTGCAGCGTACGCTGATACAATTCATTGGGCGAACCTTCACCCACCCTATGATAGAGCTCATGTTTCAATGCGGCGCATTGCTCAGCATCACGGTCTGCCTTTGTTTTCCATTCAAATCGATGCCTTTCCAGCTCAAGACAACGCGCATTAAGCGTTTCAATGTGTGCTTCGACCTGCTGAATAAATGGAACGCTTCGCTCCAGCCTTGTTCTAAGCTCATCAGTCAACTGATCTCTTTGCGTTAATTGCTCCAACGCCTGGTCCACTTGATCTAAAGCAAGCTCAGCATACTGGGCATTATATTGCGAAATCAGCAGATCTTTCTCTTGTTTTAACGCTTTAAGTTGGTTCATGAGTTGCAATACTGCGGGTTGCAGTGTTCGATGTTGTATCTTCTTCTCTTGAATAAGCTTTTGCTGTTGATGATACAGCTCGCAGGTTTGCTTCAAACCTATGGTTCTAGGCTCTATTGCATCGAATACAGTCTGAACAGCTTCCTCCATTTGAACGATCGAAGATTGTAACTGAATGACACCTGCCATGAGGTCATCCTCAAGCAGTCCGAATTCAAGCTCGGAACTTTCCAAGCTGACAGCTACTTCATCATACGCCCATTGAACCTCTAAGGCGCTCACTTGCTCGAATCTGGCATCAATCAAAAGGAGCCCTTCTCGAATTTTATAGGCGATGGATTGCACTTTTTTCATCGCTTCATACAGCTGCTCTTCCAGGGACCCCTCTTTAATAGACTGAGAGTCATTAACCTGAACAGAGTGGGCTTCCAACCGGTGAACGTGAGAGCCGCATACTAGACACTCTTCGTTGTCTTTAAGCTGACTTCGTAATATCGCAGCCATACGCTCAAACTCTTGCTGCTTCGCTTTCGCCTTGGCGGCAGCTTCTAATGTCATAGCATGCTGTTCCAAGGCTGTACATTGATGCGCAGCCTGCTTTAAGTTCGTTTGCAGGTGTCCACATTGGAGCCATACTTCTCTCATTTGGGCTTCAATCGAACGACTCGCTGCCTCCAGCTCCGCTAGTTCCTGTTCCATAACCTCAGATTCTTGCTGCTTAGACTGCAATTCAGCTTCTAAGCGCTCTGATTGCTTGTCCAGCGCATCTACAGCTCTTTTAATCTCGGCAGCCTTCTGAATCACCTGACGTTCCTCATGCTTCACTTCAACGCTCCGCAGTTCCTGCTGCAGCGCCTCCTGCTTCTGAGCTGCCTTGGCTAACGTTTGTTTATCCTTAGTAAGCTGCGCTTCCATAGACTTTAACTCATGCTCTGCTTGCTCCCATGCTTGCTTAGCTTGTTCAGCCTGCTCGTGCAAATCGAGATACTGCTTCTCTAGCTCTATAGCTTGCTTATATTGCTCGATAAGAGCCCTTGTTGGTTCTTCCTGCTCAGCTAGATGTAAACTTGCTTTACGATGAGCTTCTAGATGCTCTGTCAATCGTTCCCGCATCTGGTCATACGCGGTCTTGGCATCCTTAAGTGCGTGCTCTGCCTTCTGAGCTTGCAGTTTCGCAGCTTCAAGCTGCCGCAAATAAGGCTCCAAGCGTTCCGCCTGCTGCAGCTCCTGCAGCTTTGCTTCCAATTCGCTAATCACTGCCGATTCTCGCTGAAGTTCGGCATACGTGTGCTGCAGCTCTTGCAGCTCCCGCTGTCGCTCAAGCACTTGCCTGTTCTTCTCTACTTCTTCTTCCAACAGCTTGAGGGTCTTCTTCTTTCTTTCAGCTGCCTCTGCGGCTGCTTGGAGTATCACTCTCGCGGCCTCTACATCTTCCTTAGAGGCCTGTCCGAGCCCTAGCTGCTCCGCCTCTAATTGTTTGATCTGAAGGTCAGTCACTTTCGCTCTGCTATTCACCTTCAGCTGAAGCTGATCACCATAATGCTCCAGATGAAATAACCGCTGAAGCATCTGTCGGCGTTCACTGCCCTTTAGTGAGAGGAACTCAGCGAATTTGCCCTGCGGCAGCACCACAGCACGAGTAAAATCCTGCATCGACAAACCTATAAGCTCCTCAATAGACTTATTCACATCACCTTGCTTATCTGCAAGCACCGTATCCCCCTGAGGGAACAATTGGATAAGCCGGCTCAAAGCATTCTGAATGGAAACATCATTCGTTCGTTTGTATTGGCGCTCCACTCGGTACATTTCCGTCTGTTGACCATTTGACAGCTCAAATGTAAATGAAACAGACAAACTGCGTTCGGCATGATTCATAATCCCTTGTGTTCCATTAACTGCTCGTTCGACTTTACCGTAAAGGGCGAGTGTCATCGCATCGAGTATCGTTGATTTACCGCTGCCAGTAGGTCCGAAGATGCCGAATACACCCGCTTCACATAAGGTCCCGAAATCAACCGTCTGTTTCTCCCGATAGCTTTGAAGGCCTGAAAATGAAAGTTCTATAGGCTTCATCCCGCATCCTCCCTTACTTCCTCATCAGAGACTTGAAGCAGCTCCATGAACAGCTTCACGAGTTCTGAATCCGGCTCCGCTCCCCCCGTCTGACGGCTGTAAAACCGGCGGAACATTTCATCAATGGGAAGGTGGGCAGACGACATCTGCGGAGAAGCTAGCTCCACATCGGGATAGATCGGTCTAATATTAACGATCCCCTCATGTGCTTTTCGCAGCTTTTGTATATCCTCCATCGTAATCTGATCTGTAAGATGAAGCTCCAGATCAATCCATGCTCTAGCATCCAGGCCTGAATCGATCCATTGATACACCTGTGTTAAACCTTCCTTGGCCTTCCAGCTTACCAGTGGTTTTCCGCTGCTCAGCACCATCTCTTGAGGGTGTACAGACTGATCCTGAGGTGAGACTTCAAGGATTGTAACGGACTTGGCCTGTCCAGCCTCTGAGAAGCTGTATGCTAGCGGAGATCCGCTGTATCTTACTGTCGAAGCGGCTTTGAGGGTTTGCGGCCGATGCAGGTGCCCCAAAGCTGTGTAATGCGCGCCACAGTCAAAAGCCGCCGTATCAACAGTATAAGCACCCCCAACTTGAATTGGGCGCTCTGAATCAGATTCAGCCCCGCCCAGCACATACAGATGGCTCATGATAACGTTGACCGTATCCGCTTGGAAATACTTTGCCTGGTCAGCGATCAATTCGCGGATTCGCTGTGCATAAGCTAATTGCAGGCTTTGCTCATCCAGCGTCTGAGATATAAGCTCATTCAATCGCGATTCAGACGGGTACGGCAGCGCAAAGCAGCGCATCAATTCACCCGTCCGCTGGACAGGCAGAGACAGTATAGATGCTTGCGGGTAACCGAGCAAATGTATTCCTTGGCCATAAGCAAGGGGAGCCGAGGCTGATAGACGATCTGGGTGATCATGGTTCCCGGCAATCGCTACAACCGTGCGCTTACCTTGATCAGCTAAGCGAGTAATAGCCTCATAGAACAGCTGCTCTGCTGCTGCCGGCGGATTAACCGTATCATATACATCACCAGCCATGAGGATGATATCGATAGCCTCCTGTTCAACGATGCAGACTAATTCGTCTATGAACTGACTTTGTTCCTCTAATCGGCTGCGTCCTTCTAAGGACTTGCCTAAGTGCCAATCTGCTGTATGCAGAATTCTCAACTGAAATCAACTCATTCCTTTTAATTTCTAGCATGAATCGGGACCAGATGAGAGCCATGGAAGAAATATAAGTATCGCTCTCTTACAGGTAAGCCCCAAATGTCCTCAACCGCTTTGGCGTACATTTGCAGCTGAAGTTGATACCGCTCTATCAGCGGTTCTATTCGACCCGCATATACGGCATCGGTTTTATAATCAATTAAGACGAGTTCACCTTGTTCTTCGAAGATACAATCAATGACCCCTTGAGTAAGCACCGCTTCATCACTTACAGAGGCGTCAGCAGCAGGATACACATCTTTGACAGACAATCCATAGCTAAACGGAACTTCTCTATAAACGTTGTCGGCTTGAAGTAATCGCTGCCCCAGTTCTGTCTCGAAGAAGGGGTATACGGTCTCCGCTTTCATCTGCTGCTTCTGCTCACTTGTAAGCAGCTGCTTGTCTACCATAAGATCCAAAGTCTCTTCAATCAATTGAGGGGTTACTGCTGAACTCAGCGGGATATGCTGCATTATTAAATGATACGCTGTCCCCAGCTCAGCAGCGGTCATTCGTTTATCCTGCATAAATCGTGGTCGTCGAAGCGGCTGCCTGCTAGGTGTATGCTCCCGCAAGAGTGAGCCCAGCGGGTTCACAGGCTCCGCAGCTGAAGCATTCGTACGCTTTCGCAGCTCCGCAGCAGCTGCAACCTCTGCTAAGCCATACGCTGAATCAGCCGTATCAAACAAAGAAACAACCGTCTCCTCTTGCTCTATTGCAGCCATTCGCTTTAGTTCAGACACCGATGTCTTGGCAAACAATTGTGCCGCTTGCGGGTATGCGTAAGTCCAGTTCAATCTTCGGCTCAATTCCGCCTGCATATCGACGGCAGGTTCAAATCCCGGCAGTGGTTGAAGCTGCTGAATCGCTGAACGATCCTCTTCTGATCTGTGCACCGGACCCGCTTGATGCCTTAAGCCAAGGCTTTCGGGCAAGACCAAAAACACATCCCAGTTCGAAGGCTCTTCACTTAAAAAGGCCGGTGAAGTGACTTGCAACGCCCCTTGTTCACGAAGTAAATGGGCCTGTGGATGTCTTATTAACGCCGGACCTAACCAGTCCAAATAGCATCGCGCTTTAGCAATCATGAACTCTGGCAGCACCCATTCAAGGTGTTCCAGGCTCGCTCCCCATTGCTGAAACAGCTTTTCCTTTTGTTTAATAGTGCCTACTAGCACACATTTTTCCTTTGCTCTAGTTAGAGCTACGTAAAGGATACGCATTTCTTCTGCAAGCAGCTCCATCCGAATTTGCCGCTTAATAGCAAGCGCAGGAAGAGTCGGATAACTGACACGAAGCTCAGAATCTACGAATCTGGGTCCAAACCCTAACGTTCTGTGAATTAAGAACGACTGGTTCAAATCCTGTTGATTAAACAGTTTAGCGATCCCAGCAGTGAATACAACCGGAAACTCTAAGCCTTTACTCTTATGGATCGACATGATCCGAACCACATCTTCTTGTTCGCCCAGTGCGCCGACTGTGCCTAGATCACCGCCGCTATCCTGCATTCTTTCAATAAACCTTAAGAAACGGAATAATCCGCGAAAAGATGTTGCTTCATATTGTCTTGAACGATCATATAACGCCCGCAGATTGGCTTGACGCTGCACTCCCCCCGGCAGTCCGCCGACATAATCGTAATATCCTGTAGATTGATAAATACTCCAAATCAAATCAGCTAAAGCGCCCTGGCGCGACTCACTTCTCCACTCGTCTAACTGCTCGATAAAGTCATTTAGTCTCGCAGCCAGCATGGAATCTCTCTCATCACATTGCCCGTAACTCCGCACGGCATCATAAAAGTAACCTTGCTTCTGCTGAATGCGAATCGCAGACAGCTCATTTGCGGACAATCCAACGATAGGCGATCTCAAAACAGAAACCAATGGAATATCTTGAAGCGGATTATCAATGATTTTTAGCAGTGACAACACAATCTGAACCTCAGTAGCGGAAAAATAACCCGAATTAAGCTCCGCATAAGCCGGGATGCCTGCCTGCTTTAGCTCCTCCATAATAATAGGTGCCCAAGCCGCTGTCGCTCTTAGCAAAATCACAATATCTCGATATTGGATCGGTCTTAGCTCCCCTGTCTGCTTGTCGGTCACATGATACGGATGCTCGGGATCCATCCAGCTATGAATTTGTTTTGCTATATATCTAGCCTCAAGCTGCGCTGTCTCAAGCTCCATTAGGTCATCCTGCTCTGCCTCAAGTGCTTCCTCGTCTGTATCAGCAGCCTCTGACATGGCTCGGCCTTCGCTATCGGTTGTACCAGAACGGTCAATCAGTACCAGATCCAATGCATTGCGATGGTTTAAAGCCGGATAAGCTGCACCATATACTAATTTAGCATCTTCGTCATACGTAATTTCCGCCGCAGAAGCATGCATAATCTGTTTGAATACATAGTTAACCCCATCCACAATCTCTTCCCGGCTGCGAAAATTCTTCGCCAAATCAATTCGAATCCCATCCTCAGCTGGAACGTCCGTCTCATTCGCGTTACGATAGTTTTGATATTTCTCAAGGAACAACCCCGGCTCAGCTAATCGAAAGCGGTAAATGCTCTGCTTCACGTCCCCTACCATGAAACGATTCCCCGGTGCGGGTCTAGTAATCAAGGAAACTATCGCCTCTTGAACGCGGTTCGTATCCTGATATTCGTCCAAGCAGATCTCAGCGAAACGCTCTTGATACAGCAAAGCCGTATCCGAAGGCTTTAGTTCACCCGATGCAGCTTCAGGATCGGTTAGAATGCTCAAACAAAAATGCTCCAAATCTGAGAAGTCTAACAAGCCCTTGACGCTTTTGGCTTGAGCATAACGGTCAGCAAATGTATTAACAATCTCAACTAAAACCTGAAGCACAGGCCCCATGTCATGCAGCTCATTGCTAAATTGCTCTAAAGTTCGCTGAAACAGCTCTTCTTTTAATCCTTTAACCGTATCGGACGCTTCTTTCCGCAATGCCTTCACCTGCTCCTGAACGTCCTTGTCTACATCGTCACCTCGACAAGCCTTAAGCTTGCCGAAGCCCGCAGTTTGAAAGGCTTCATACAGCAGCTGCCACGATTCCTGTGACATTTCCTTTAAGCGCTCAACCAGGTTTAATTCCTCCTGCAGCTGGTCTAAATACACCGCAGGACCGCCGGGTCCTTCGGCAAGAGCTGCTGCTCTCTGGAGCTTATCCGCGCTGCTCTGCAGATCAATTCGTATTCCCTGCTTCAAGCTGATGATCCAGGGATGAGCATCCCATGCCGACAGGTCCGCTGGTTGATGATGAAACGATCGAACTGCGGACTCGAGCCACAATGCGGGGGACGGATGACTGCGTGAATCGTCGTACAACTTCTGGATCAAACGATAGATCGCATGATCACCGCGTTCGCCCCCGAACCAATCAACCAGCTTCCAAAATGGCGATCCTTCTTCACTGCTGCCATACCACTCCTCCAGCAGCTCCTCTAGAACATCCTGCCGAAGCAGCTCCGCCTCTGTTTCATTGGCAATTCGAAACCCCGGGTCCAAATGAATAACCTGATAATGAGCTTGGATAACCTCCATACAGAACGAATGGATCGTCGTAATAGACGCTTTATGAATGAGTGAAAGCTGCCGCCTTAAATGTTCGGAGCTTGGCTGTTGACGCAATTGTTTTTCCAGTGCCATTCTTATTCTTTGTCGCATTTCGTCTGCTGCCGCTTTCGTAAACGTAGCAACCAGTAATTGATCCACATCGACTGGATCATCTTCATTGCAAATTTTCTGAATCAATCGCTCAACGAGTACAGCAGTCTTCCCAGAGCCTGCTGCGGCTGCGACCAGTATATCTTCACCGTGGACATGAATCGCTTGCCACTGCGCATCAGTCCACGTGCTTTCTGGAGGTTTAGTTGGAATCACCGAAGCCATAAACAATCTCCTTTGCTTACTATTCATTCTGCCTGAATCAAACCTTAGTGCATTGAAAGCTGATTATTATGAAACAGATTCATCGACCTGTTCAATCGCTTCGAACACTTGCTGCTTGCTCATAGGACGCAGTTGATGATACTGATTGCCTTCCATGGTTACATCAAACTGGCATATGGATTTATATGAACAAAATGTGCACGGCGTTTTCTTGCCTAATCGGTACGGCTCTATGGCCACATGCCCCTCAGTTAATCGTGTACCTATGGAACGGATCGTTTGTCTGACATATCTGCGCAATACATTCCACTCTTGTTCTGTAGCTACCGATGAATTGGCATAAAATCCGCCATCGGCTTTGAGCCCGACAGGAATGAGCTCCGAATGTCCTTTATCGAGCGTTTTATCCATCATTTTAACTGTCGCTACATCCGCATCCACTAGTCCGCGCATTTTGAATGTTTTAAAGACTGCTTCCTGTGCTTTATTTGCCGGTAAACCGTTCTTGGTCTGCATCATGGGGTGGTGGACGTGAAAGTATAGAACCCCTGCTGGACGAGCCTCGTTACCAAGCCATTGTGAAGCATGGGTTAGAACCACATCTAGATATGTGAGCATTTGAAGGGATAAACCATAATACAGCTCTGTTAAATTCAACTGCGTTTCACTCGATTTATAGTCAATAATACGAAGCAATGGACCATTGTCACTGTCAGCCCGATCAATTCGGTCAATTCGGCCTACGACTTCTAACTTCACCCCATTATCGAGCGGAAAAACCAGAGATGGAATCTGCTGACCCGGACCGAAAGCAAACTCCAAGCCTACCGGTTTAAAATCACTTCTAAGCGCATGCTGCTTCAGAATGTTGAAGGCTTGATGCACCGTATCTCTTAATTTTCCAGCAATATATTGATGCCGCTTGGAGCTTAATAAAATTTCGTGTTGCAAATGGGGAGCAAGCTGCTCTACCGTCTCTACGGCTAAACGGCGGCTGTCCTCATCAGATAGTTGCTCCCATTCCTGCTGGTCATTCACCACTTGCATCACCATTTGGTTTAATGCCGCATGGAACAGCTGCCCAATATCGGGCGCTTCTAGACGAAATACTTTACGTTCCCGTAAACGAAGTCCGTGGGAAATAAACTGGGAAAAAGGACAGGCCGTGTACCGTTCCATTCTAGATACGCTCACCTGCAAGGTATCACCGTACAATTTTCTGCTCTGCTCTGGATCAAGCGGACGTTCTTGATTGACATAAAACAACGATCCCGCCAGCTTCTCCAGCCGATTCTTCCAGTGTGGGTGCTCAATGACCCAATGATAGATTTGCCACCAAACTTCCGGTACATCTGCACCCTTTAACCAATATTGCAAATGAGCAATGAGATAAGAAACAGCTCCTTGACTCTGCTCAATATATTCCAGATTTTCTATGGAAGTCATACTCGGATTAGGATCTGATAATAGGACCTGGTAACATAGTTGAGGGAACCATTGCTTCATTCTGCGAATCACTTCTGAAGGGAGCAGTGACTTGCCCTCTTCATCAGCAATAGGATAACTGATGCAAAGCCTCTCAGAGGCCATAGTTAAAGTAGTATAGATTAGAAACTGTTCATCCAACAATCTGCGCTTGAGGCTGGGCGCCAGCTCAAGGCCTGTCTGGTGCAGTAATTCTCTCTCGCGTTCGGTAAATATCCCTTCTTCTTGTATTCGAGTAGGAAGTACACCGTCATTCACCCCTAAGACATATAACAGCTTCACATTGGCTGCCCTGCTGCGCTCCATGCTGCCGATGAATATTTGATCTAAGGCTGGCGGCACTAGTGCCAGTTTCATACCCTCAAACCCTTTATCCAACAAACCCGAAAACGCCTCAAGTGTTAGCGGCTGATCCCCCATCAATTCCACCACTTGATCAAACATGTCCATTAATCGATCCCAAAGCTGAGCATGTTCTTTGGCTTTATCAGCTTGTCCTGCTTCGGCTTGTACCTGGCTCCAATAAGTTAGTCGTTCAGGGACTCCTAAGGTTTCCAAATACGTATAAACGGCTTGTATCATCTCTTTAGCACCTGATGCATGCTTTAATTGATCCTGCAGTTGCATCAATGGATAAACAGCCCATAATCTGATGATGTGAACATGCTCCATCAGCAGAAGGTTAGGTACAAATTCAGCGTCCGGCGTATCTAATGCAGAACGCTGTGCAATGTGCCATGGCTCTAAGTCCGTCCAGCGGTAACCTTCCGCTCCATAAGCAAGCGCGATATTCTCCAGCTCATCAATCGCATGACGATCTAATGTTGAAAGCTTCAATGCCAGTGATTCTGCCTGCATCTCGGGGCAATGCTTTAAGACAAAGGCAAAACGCTTGCTGTCTGGATCAACACCCCAGCCCAACGGCAAGAAAAAGTCCGTCTTCAACGCTCGAAACAGAGCTTCGTAAGGCCAATAATGCTGGATCACCTCCAGTGATGAGCGAATCAACTCTGTCAGCGGATGGTGAAGCACTGTCCGTTTCTGGTCCATAAAAAACGGGATGTTTAGCTGCCTAAATTCAGCGCTGATCAAATCCTCATACGTTGTCATATTACGAACCATGATCGCGATATCCCGATATCGATAACCTTTATCCCTGACGTGGCGCAAAATGTCCCTGGCAATGCCTGCGACTTCTGCTCGTCGGTTCTGTGCCTCGTAGATCATAATCGGATCCTGGACACCCTTAAACGCGGTCTCTGAATCATTCCCGGCTTGCGCTGAAGCGTCCAGCGGATGTCTCCAATTCCACTGATATTCGAGCCTTTGAAGCATCGGACTAGCTTTAAATCTAGCTAGTGGCACCTGATTCAAGTCCACAGTATTATCCAGCTCGATATGCTGCTCCAGACACTCCTTCTTCAGTCTAATCATCGTTAAAGCTGTCTGATAGAACAGATCAAGCTCATTAACGGATTCATCAACTGCATAGTCACGGTCTAAGCATAAAGTAATGACGACTTGCTTAGTATGTTTTGCCATCTCCATGACAGCCCGAAGTTCTTGCGGCGTGAACCCATGAAACCCGTCGATCCAAATCTCCAACCGTTTAGCATAAGGCGAATCTTTCAATTGGTCTGCAAGCATATCTAAACAGTCTTCAGCGTCCAAATACGTTTGTCCCATCTCGATTTCATAATGCCTGTACAGCTTTTCAATATCTTGCAGCTTGAACCCTAATCCCCTGACGGATTGCTGATCCCCATTCAACTTGTCCAGCATTAACGCTAAATCCTCTGCCGTTACAGCATATCTTCTAAACTCTTTAAAGAGTTCCATACACTTATCTATAAAACCCATTTGATCCGCTAATTTATGAAAAGGCCCTAAATCATCCTGCATTGCTTTAACCAGCTTATACAGCAGCATTTTTTTACCCATATCATCCATAGGTACGCGTGCTGTACCGCCGGTTTCCTGCATGATCCGATACGCAAGTCGTCGAAAGCTGAGTACCTGCCCGCGAATCATACCCTTAATATCCGGATCCTGTATCATCGTGTATTCTGCTTGAAACGTAGCCTGCTCGGGGACGAGCAAGATGAAAGGATCCCCTGCTGGATCTTCTTTTAAAGCCTGTTTTAATGCGTTTAGACACGCCTCAGTCTTACCGCTTCCTGCTCTTCCAATAACGAATCTTACGCTCATATCTGTTCCTCCCGTACGCTCCGTTAAGCCAATCTCTGAAACTATCATATCATAATCTTTCGTTCGGATAGGAGACATAGGTACAAGAAAAGACTTTCCAGCAGGAAAGCCCCTATGAACCTTGAAACAATTTTGACACGCCCAGCGCACCATAACGCCAAAGCATATTCTTGATTTGATCTTCGTGTTCCACATGCGCTTTGCAATTCAGCATTAAGAACACCTCACTCCTTGCCTTATCGCCCTTCCATACGGCAGACGGTTTATGCCTCCATTTATCAATGACATATCCGACATATCCGCCTGCAAGCAGTCCTATCAATCCCCAGATAATCGGCCCCCAAGTCAGCACGAACCCGTAAATACTGCCCAGCACCATACCTATAGTACCTGCTATAGCCGTACCGTCCATCAGACTCTTGCCATCTGAATAACTCATCGTATCTATGATTTGGGCGGCAGACTCCTTGTGATCCAGCGGAATGGCCAAAATTTCTTCCTTGGTAAATCCCTTGGTCTCCAATTCGGAAATCAATAACTCCAGCTGACTTGACACCTCGAATGCAGAGACGATATACATATCCATCCCCCCTGTTTCCAATGACCTGTACTCTACGGCATTCGAAATCCTTTACTCTGATAAAGATCCTTTAACTCAAGCTTCTTTTCTCTTTGATATAATTTGTTATACTCAACTGTGGTGTTATAGCTGTCATAAAGCGCAAAAACATAGATGGAGGGCATAAACAAAAACCACTGTGGATTAATGGCCATGATCGACTCATAGAATGAACCTACGGTTAAGAGATGCAGTGCATTCAGCACATTCGCTTGATAGCTTACAAAGATCCAAATGAACGTAACTATGAATGCGGTAGGAATGCGGTTCAAATACAAGTATGCAAGCCCGGGTAGAAAAAGGCTCCAAAGAACAGCATATCCCGGGGATCTCCGATCCAAATAATTAATTTCTATCCCTGAGTTAATAAAAGGTTTCATACGAATACGTTTGCGGCTGCCAAGTACAAAGTGATGATTCAATTCCACTGATTTCCTGTAGCTGTCCCAGATCGTAAAGACATAGACAACCATATAAAACATAAACCAGCGTGTATCTAATACTTGCTTAGCTTGTTCCCATTGTCCCAGCATGCTGTATACAATCGCTACGTTCAAATTCGAATTGACATTAATAAAGAACTCCCAAGCAATTAAGAAAAAGCCCGTTAAGTATTTACATAGCATCATATGTCCGAAGCCTGGAAAGGCTGCGGACCACCAAGCTGTAACAAGCGGCTGACGTAAATGAAGCTGATTGATCAGATAAGGGGTCATCCGGGCCACAGGATAACCTTGCTTATCATTGGATTGAGATGCCATCACATTTCTCCACTCACCAATGTAATTTATTCAATTATAGTATTTGTAAAATGCGATGAATATATGCTCAGTACATTCGTTAATTTTACGTAAGAGTGCGGTATCCCTTCCCGATCAGCGGCAAAAGGCATGCTTCCTAAAGAAGTTGTTTGCTTCGCACTTCAAAAATGGCAAACTTCAAGTAATTTCCTTCATCTACTCCCAGAATATGCGGATGGTCTTTACCGGCCGCTTTAAACTCAATCATTCGCAGCACTTTGCCCGCATCGGCAGCCGCTTCCTGGATCGTTTGCAGAAAGAGGTCGGGTCGCACATGGTAAGAACAGCTCGCAGTAACTAAATACCCGCCTTCATTGATCAGCTTAAGCGCATGTAAATTAATATCTTTATAACCGCGGCACGCGCCTGCTACTGCACCTCTATTCTTTGTAAACGCGGGCGGATCAAGAATAATAACATCCCATGTCCGTCCCTCTCCCTTCATAGGTACAGAGGTGTCGACCTTTCCTTCAGCCCGTGATCGACGCAATCGCTCTTCCAGCCCCTTTACTTGTTCACGCAAATATTGAAAGGCATCAGCAACAACGAATTCTACTCGATCCTCAAATTGATTGATGGCTACATTTCGCTTTGCGCTTGCAATCGCATGCTCGGAAACATCCAGGCACGTTACCCGCTTAGCCCCATACTTACAGGCATGCAGGGTAAAGCTTCCGGTATGCGCGAAGCATTCCAAAACCGTCGCCCCATCCCAATACGGAAAGGTGACTTCCTTGCCATTGGCGTTGATCGGAACCTTCTTCAACACCCCTTCTACATGACGTTCTTCCGTATGAATACCGCTTCTGCTCCCCCAACCTTGTACTAAAGGTTCAATAGCTGCGCGATTCTCACGTTGATCGAAGAAATAGCCTGTCTTCTGCCCTTCTTCAATATCCACCTCAATACGAAGTCCATTCTCCACAATCGTAATATGTTTTGGACAATTGCCGTATAAAACACCTTTCGTTTGATCAAGTCCTTCCAGCTCACGGACGGGTACATCACTGCGTTCATAAATACCTTGGGGTTTGAATACGTCCACGAGAGCCTCGACGATCCATTCCTTCCTCATATCCATGCCAAGTGTAAGAATTTGAATAACCAATAGGTCCTCAAACTTGTCCACAACAAGACCCGGCAGGAAATCGGCTTCTCCGTATATTAAGCGGCAGGATCTAGGATCTTCTAGAAACCGTTTGCGGTGTGCCCATGCACGCTTAAATCGTGATGTGAAAAAAGCCTTGTCCATCGCTTCGATAGGGGCATAAGACACTACACGTACAGTAATTTGCGAATTAGGATTAATAAAGCCAAAGCCCAGGCTCCTTCCCATATGATCATTGATTTGCACTATATCCCCTGGCGCATATTCGCCCTCTATTGCCTCAATTTCATTCTTAAATACCCAAGGATGACCTTGTTCAAAACGATGCTTTCTCTTTTTCATTAATCGGACTGAAGCCATTGTATTCCTACCTTTCTACAATTCCTTCGAACTTGTAATGTCTTGTCATGCCTGTCTTCACAGGCTCATATACTTGTACAAATGAAGCATGCCTTACAAAGGAGACTGTTTAAATCCATGAATATAGACATTTGGCTCCCCTTAATAACTGGCCTCGCTATGTTTCTATTCGGTATGAAAGTCATGGAGATTGCGCTTCATCAATGGGCTGGCTCATACCTTAAGACTATGCTTGAACGGTTTACAGAAACACCATTGCGCGGCATGCTCGCAGGAGCTGGTTTGACAGCTGTACTGCAAAGCAGCAGTGCCATTACTGTCATAACGATCGGACTAGTTAATGCAGGCATGCTTACGTTCCCAAGAACGTTAGGCATTATTCTGGGAACGAATATCGGTACCTGTTTAACTACTGAATTAATCGGATTAAATTTAAACCACATCGCGCTTCCCATGTTAATAACCGCATCAATTCTTTGGGTTGTAAGCTGGGGGGTGCCTAGTTCATGGCAGCATCGTGCCCAACCCTTGAAAGCTTGGGTCCATTCCATTCGTTATGTATCTCTAGCTGCATGCGGCTTTGCCTGTATCCTGCTTGGCATGATGGTAATGCAATCCATCGTTGACACGTTACAATCACGCGGATTATTCGTATGGTTTCTGGAACAATCACAACGTAGCTTAATGTGGGGTATATTAGCGGGGACGATTCTAACCAGTATCATTCAAAGCAGCTCCGCCGCCATTGCGATAACGATGAGCCTTGCTTCAGTACAAGCCATTACTATAGATCTTGGTATAGCGATCATCTTAGGCTGCAATATTGGAACCTGTGTTACTTCGCTTATTGCCAGTATTGGCGGCAGTAAGTCCGGTCAGTTCGTCGCTTGGAGTCACGTGCTGCTGAATGTATTCGGCGCACTGCTGTTCTTTCCATTCATCCAGCACCTTCAAGCCGCTGCAGCCATGTTCACTGATAACCCGTCGGGCCAGCTGGCACATGCCCAAACTTTATTTAATGTCATTTGCTCGCTAGCTGCTCTGCCTGTTTGTTACTTAACCTTCTTTAACCAGCGTACAGAGCAGCGTTAAAACCTAGTAATCCGAATCGCTTTGTAATCCTTTCATGATCGCCACACCCGCACTTAAGCCCAGTCTCGATGCACCCGCTTCTATCATGGATAGCGCTGTTCTCGCGTCCCGAATTCCACCGGAGGCTTTAACCTGCAATCGCTCCGATACATGCTTCCTCATCAATTGCACATCTTCAATCGTTGCTCCGCCTTGGCCAAAGCCTGTTGACGTCTTAACGAAGTGAGCACCCGCATTCTCTGACAGCTGGCAGGCGGTGATCTTCTGATCATCGGATAACAAGCCGGTTTCCAGAATGACCTTTACGATCGCCTTACCTTTCACCATGTTAACGACACGGGCTATATCTTGCTCAACAACATCGTCTTGACCCTCAAGCAGATGCCCAATAGAGAGCACCATATCAATCTCATTCGCCCCCTGCTCTACGGCCCAAGCGGCTTCATATGCTTTAATTTCTGAAGCGCTGGCACCGAGCGGGAAACCAACCACCGCAGCAATGTTCACCTTGCTTCCCTTTAATGCTTCCTGGCAAAAGGGAACCCATACACTATTCACGCAAACACTATAGAAGCCAAACGCCTTCGCTTCATCACATAGCTGCTGAATGTTCGCCGATGTTGCATCGGGTTTCAAGTAGGTATGGTCTATGCAGGCTGCCAAATTAAAAGAAGTTTTCATTATCATCACCTCATACGATAAGTTTAGGTAAAGCGAGTAAATGCCCATCAATGAAAGAACAAGGACTCCACTTCCCTCAATCGAGAAATGAAATCCTTGCATCCTTGTTCATGTTAAGATACATGTGCCTGGACTGAAGCGGTTTGATCGTTCTCAGCATTGGAAGGTTGTTGGATGGTCTCCACCAAAATCCCCTTACATTCATTCACTCCAGCCTCAGTTAACTTCACTTTGCAAATCTGGCCAATCAATGATTCAGAACCTTCAAACACCATTTGAATATAATTGTCTGAATAGCCCATGATCAGCTTGCCGTCTTTGGAGCCTTTATGCACACGTTCTGGTATCACTTCAAATATAGTGCCTTCATATTGCTTAGCGTATTCAAGCTGCATGCGTTCTGAAAGATCAATTAATTCATGGACCCTGCGGTTCTTCTCTTCTTCATCAATCTGATCTTCCATCCGTGCCGCAGGCGTTCCAGTCCTTTTCGAATACGGAAACACATGCATTTCGGCAAACTTCAATTGTTCCATCACACGATATCCATTCTGGAACATCTCTTCTGTTTCACCCGGGAAGCCGACAATAATGTCGGTCGTAATCGCCGCACCCGGCAATGCTTGATGGAGTTTCTTGATTTTCTCCGCATACTCTTCTACGGTGTATTTCCTGCGCATCCGTTTCAACACATCATCATCACCAGCCTGAAGCGGCACATGAAGATGACGGCACATTTTATCTGATTGGTTCAGAACCTCGATCACTTCATCCGTAATCTGGCTTGCTTCTATGGAGCTGATCCGTATACGGTTTAAGCCCTCAACTT
Organism: uncultured Paenibacillaceae bacterium; assembly: GCA_964447355.1. Classification (GTDB taxonomy): domain Bacteria; phylum Bacillota; class Bacilli; order Paenibacillales; family CAYUSG01; genus CAYUSG01. Next base: position 6,028 of record CAYUSG010000017.1, on the reverse strand, counting down.
TATCCAGATCCCACAGCAGCTGCGCTAAGCTGTAATCCTCTAGATCTTCCCCATAGCCACCCGTGTGAATACCAGTCAAAACGATTTCCTTATAACCTGCTTTTACGAGGTTCTTCGCTTGATTAATCACACTTTCAGGTGAGCGGCTTCGCATCAATCCTCTGGACCAAGGAATAATACAAAACGTACAGAAATTATTGCAGCCTTCTTGAATTTTCAGGAAGGCACGTGTTCGATCTGCAAAATCCGGCACATCCAATTCTTCAAACTCACGAGTTTTCATAATATTACGCACCGCATTTATCGGCTGACGCTCTTCGTGGAATTGGTTGACGTAGGTAATAATTTTGTCACGGTCCTGTGTACCAATGACCAGATCAACACCCGGTATGTCCAATATTTCGGCAGGGGATGTTTGGGCATAACAGCCTGTAACAGCAACAACTGCATCCGGGTTGCGTCGAATCGCACGCCGAATAATTTGTCTGCTCTTCTTATCCCCTGTATTCGTTACAGTACACGTATTAATGACGTATACATCCGCTGTAGATTCAAAATCAACCTGCTCATAGCCGTCGTTTTTGAAAAGCTGCCAGATCGCCTCTGTGTCATAAAAATTAACCTTACAGCCTAAGGTGTGAAATGCTACGCTTGGCATGTCAGCGTCCTCCCATCTCTCCAGTGTGATAATATATGCAAGTCAAACCCACCATAGCGGCGGTTTCCGTCCTTAAAATTCGTTTACCTAATCCAACAGCTTGGGCACCAGCCTGCTCTGCCGATTCGATTTCTGCTTCTCCAAATCCACCCTCGGGACCAATGATCAACAGCACTCGTTTCTGCTCCAAGCTGCCTTGTTGCTTTAAGAGTACGTCACCGATTTGCAGCCCGCTCTCTTTTTCATAACATATCAGTGCAAGATCAACTTCAGGTATGAGGTTAAGCAGCTGCTTCCATGAATGAATAGAATCTATAGATGGCACGCGGCTTCGATGGGATTGCTCGGCTGCTTCTTTAATGATTTTGGCCCATCGCTCCAGACGTTTTCCTTCCTTCTTGGCATCAAGCTGCACTATCGTTCGTTCGGATACGAAAGGAATAAAGCGGTTGGCACCGATTTCTGTGCACTTCTGGATAACGGTTTCCATCTTATCGCCTTTGGGCAGGCTTTGGGCAACCCATACATCAACGCTTGCTTCGTTATTTGAAGCTAACCGTTCGGTAATGACTGCCCGTACTGTATCTTTGGATAGTTCAGTAATCTCCACAACCGCATCGGAACCTTCGCCATCACAGCAAATGACCGTATCCCCAATCTCTGCTCGCATCACGCGAACGATATGGTGCGCGTCATCTCCTATAATCGTAACCATCGAATCCTGAAACTGCTGTCTCGGTATAAAATATCGTTGCATCGTATTCCATTCCTTTATAGCAAACATTCAAATTTCATCTTACAACTTTTCGACAGGAAAAGCTACCTTTGCTATGATCTTCTACACCCCTAGGTAATCCCACCAATTAACCGCTACACCGAAGAGATGGATATAAAGGTAATTAAAAGCGAAGAACAAATCATTCTGCAGTGACAGAATCGGTGCTAAGGTATGCTGAAAAAGCGGAGGAATAAATACCATCATAAGAAAAATAAAAATGCCCCATTGCTCATATTGCATCATTTTTAACCGAATAGACAGCGGTGCCAGATCTTCTATCATGCGATAGCCGTCTAGAGGCGGCAACGGAATTAAGTTAAAGATAAACAATAAGAAATTAAGCACGACCAGATAAAAGAAAAATACAACAATTGCACTATTCACGCCATAGTTTAAAATTTCCATAATACCAGAGACTTTGATCACATACATGATCAACATACCCACAACCGCAATGATTAAGTTGCTGAACGGTCCCGCTGCAGAAACTACAATGCCCATAAGCCTAGGATATTTGAAGTTCGATCGTTTCACAGGCACAGGTTTAGCCCATCCGAAGCCGGCTACTAGAATAAAGAGCGTACCCAGGACATCTAAATGCACCTTGGGATTAAGGCTAACCCTTCCTAAGTCCCTTGCGGTGTTATCTCCAAACTTATGAGCTGTGTAGGCGTGCGCAAACTCGTGCAGGGTAAAGGCGATCATCAGTACAATAAAAATAAACGGCATATGCCCTATAGGAAAAGCTAACCAGCGTTCTAGAAATTCCATGGCTGCCCCCTATACTTTCTTCGCGACGATCGCGACCCAATCTTCCTCTTGATAACGCGCTTCAACCGAGAAGCCCGCTTTCTGTAATGCAGCCGTCACTTCAGCTTCTTTCTTCGTAATAATACCTGATGCTACATACATACCTCCCGGCTGAAGTGCTTCATAAACATCTTCAACAAAGGTTAGAATAATTTCAGCTAATATATTGGCTACTACTAACTGAACAGGCAATGTAACACCAAGCTCAGCATGACTTTCCTGCTTCAGTACATTTAACAGGTCGCTTTCAATGATCGTCACTTGACTCTCAAGCGCATTTAGATTTCTATTCTCTGTAGCACTCGACACCGCAACCGGATCTAAGTCAATAGCAAGCACATGAGAGGCGCCTAGTTTGGCTCCGGCAATCGCCAATATACCAGATCCTGTACCAATATCTATCATCTGTTCTCCAGGTTTCACTACCTTTTCTAAAGTACGTAAACAAAGAGAGGTAGTAGCATGGGTACCTGTACCAAATGCCATGCCAGGATCCAGTTCGATAACCAATTCATCCTCTGATGGATCGTAAGGCTCCCATGTCGGTTTAATCGTGATACGTTCCGAAATGCGCACAGGTTTATAATACTGTTTCCAAGCATTCGCCCAGTCTTCCTCGTTGACTTTCTTCACACTGATCGCAGCTTTGCCAATATCAATGCCAAATTCGGCCAGTTCGTTTATTCTGCGCTCCAACGTTTTCAACATCCCATCTAGATCTGCCGCATCCGCAAAATAGCCTTGAATAACAGCATCCCCCTCCGGAATATCATTTAACGGCTTCTCGTACCACTGGCCTAGTGAGGTATCACGTTCACGATTCAGTGAACCTGACTCCTCAATTGTGACCCCGCCCGCACCCATTTCGTGAAGAAAATTGGAGATCATCTCTACTGCTTCTTCTGTTGAATATATTGTAACTTCATGCCACAACATGATATCGTTCCCCCTTCATATGTACCACATCATCAAACTTCATAATTGATTTCATCTGTGAATCCAGGTTATATTGTACACTATCTAAAGGCTGCAAACAAAAATAAATGGTTTAAAATAAACAGCATAAATAGGACCTTCAATCGAAAAGGTCCTTTAACGCTATTTCATCCTAACTTTAATGCATCTAATCAATACGACCGCCGCGATCTTCTATGATAGTCTGTACTTTCTCCATCAACTGTTCTGCAAAGCGAGTTTCCAACGTCACTCGGGTTTGGCTTTGTCCAGTCTTAGCGGTATTTAGAAAACCAGGATTAACAAAAGGCAGTCCAAGCAATCCGCCGCCGGCACCCATTGAAGACGTTGTACCTGATCCTTGGCTGGGGTTTGCGCCAACTATTAATCCCAGGTTGTCGGTATCCAGCGAATCTCTTTCATCCTGTTCATCGTTAACTTCAAATTGAATCAAATTGACATCCTCTACCCCAAATGCACGAAGTTGTGCAGCAGTTTCCTCTGCTTGGGATAAGTTATCAAAAAAAGCCGTTAATTGTTTGGTACTCATCCAAGTCCCTCCCGTCATAACAGAGTGCTAAGATCTAAAGCATTCCTCCGCTTTGCTTAATGACATCCATCGCTTGGTGGTGTACGGATTCATCTACTACAGCTGTCAATAACACGTCACGTCCCGTAGGGCCGCCCTGACCACCGTCGCTCATACCGCTGGCACTTACATCCGCTGCAGCCAATATTTCAGCATCATTGGAAGTAAAGTCACCACCCAAGCTTAACTGTCCCAGACCCGTAAAGTTACCTGTGATGGGATTCATAATCGATTCATTTCCTTCACCAGGGTAACGATCCACTCTGTCGATTGAGACCGCTGCTGCACGCAGTGCTTCTAACTTCTTTGCCGCCCCTTCAGCTTCTTCTGGACTTTTGAAATAAGCAAGAATGTTTTTCTCCATTATGGCAAGCCTCCTGCTCTTATGATTTGGACTGCTGGCGTGCGTCAGCCTGATCCGCTCTAGCTTGAGCTTCTTTATCGTCTTGGTCAGCTAATTCAGCTGAAAATTCTACATCTTCATTTTTAGCTATGGGCAGTTTGCTGACTTTGAATTGATCTTTATTTGCCATGATTGTCATACCTCCTCCATTTTTCCATAGAATGCGCACATGTGCATTCATTTATGCAGCAGGATGAAGCAAATCCCCTCATGCATAGATTCATTCCTCTCTTGAGAACCTAACTAATACGATCATTTACAATCTTAAGAAAGGGAGTGTAACATCATGACCAGTTTCATTATGAAATTAATCATGTGCCCGTTGCTTGTCATCTTGTCGGCATGGTTGTTTCCCGGTATCGAATTTAGCAATTACGCCCAAGCCATTGTCGTAGGGGTGATTCTTGCCGTAGTCGGTACTGTCATGGAATACATGCTGCTCAGACGGGGGACATTATGGATTAGCAATATTGCTGATTTCATTGCCTCATTTGTTATCGTTTACTTTATTTCCAACTTATTTAATGGAGCAGATGTAACGTTTTTAGGTGCCTTAATGACGGCCCTCCTACTAGGTATTGCAGAGCACTTTACACACCTGTGGTTAATAAATAATCATAAAGTTAAGAAGGAAGCCGCATAAACCAAAGGCCCGGTGGAAAGATCCCCGGGCCTTTGGTTTGATATCACTAGTTTGCATTTGCATCCACAAGAAAAAGCCGTCCAAACAAATGATCTGTCTGTTACGGCTATTGCAAATACTTTATTGAATCCTATCCTAGAAATGCCTTTTTCATACGTTCAAATATCGATTGGGATTTCTCATGTGTGTGTTCGCCGCTTAAATTCGCAAACTCACGCATCAGCTCACGCTGTTCCTCCGATAAATTCGTAGGTGTGACCACAACCACCTTCACGTGCTGATCACCTTGGCCGTATCCGCGCAATCTCGGTACCCCTTTACCCTTCAACCTAAAGTAAGTATCGGTCTGAGTACCAGCAGGAATTTTAAGTTTAACCTTCTCGGTTAAGGTTGGAATTTCGATTTCATCGCCTAGTGCAGCTTGAGCAAAGGTAAGCGGTACTTCACAGTAAATATCATCACCTTCACGCTCGAAGAAATCATGAGACTTCACTCGAATGACTACATACAAATCTCCAGGAGGGCCTCCTCGTGTTCCTGCTTCCCCTTCTCCAGAAACTCTGAGTTGGGAACCATCGTCCACACCCGCTGGAATTTTAAGATGAATATTACGCTGCTTTTTAACCTTACCACTGCCGTGACAGCTTGAGCATTTGTCTTTGATCGTTTTACCTTGTCCATTACATGCACTACATACACGGCGGTTCACAATGCGGCCAAATGCAGTATTCTGAACGACTTCTTGCTGACCTGTACCATGACAAACTGAACACGATACCGGCTTCGTACCGGGTTTTGCTCCTGAACCGTGACATTTATCACATTCTTCTGTTCTTGGAATTTGAATATCCATCTCTTTACCGAATACCGCTTCCTTAAACTCTACGCTCATCGTGTATTGAAGATCAGCGCCACGCTGTGGAGCATTCGGATTACGGCGTCCGCCGCCCCCGCCACCAAAGAACATATCAAAGATATCGCCGAAGCCACCGAAGTCAAATCCGCCAAACCCGCCGAAACCACCACCGCCGTTGAAATTCGGATCGGTCCCGGCGTGGCCGAAACGGTCATAGGCCGCGCGTTTCTGCGGGTCCTTCAGCGTCTCGTAGGCGAGATTGATTTCCTTGAAGCGCGTCTCGGCGGTTTCGTCGCCCGGATTGCGGTCCGGATGGCTTTCCATCGCCTGCGTGCGG
>CAYUSG010000016.1:8813-37626 GCA_964447355.1 uncultured Paenibacillaceae bacterium | reverse complement strand
ATCCCTCACTCTCCGTAGAGTGGATTAGAACCCGACAGGGGTTCGTCGGAGCATAAGCTTCGGAAGGTATACATCGCAGTCTCGGACACTCAGATAATTTATTTGAAAAAACACTTGCAATCATGAATAGTCCAAGTTATAATCAATCTTGTCGCTAAAAAGCGATGAAGATAATAAGGCCCGTTGGTCAAGGGGTTAAGACACCTCCCTTTCACGGAGGTAACAGGGGTTCGAATCCCCTACGGGTCACCACTTTTGAATTAACCTCGAGGGGATGAGAACCTTAAAGGGTTCGTCGAAGTAATAACTTCGTTAGGATTGCGTCGCAGTCCCGAATGAAATGAGGGTATCCCCTACGGGTCATAAATAGAAATAAAGAAAGACCCCTTCGGGGGTCATCTTTTTTCTTCTAGTTTGAGCCATTAGCTCAGTTGGTAGAGCACCTGACTTTTAATCAGGGTGTCGGAGGTTCGAGTCCTCCATGGCTCACCAGTTTATAATTGAATACCATGCGGTTGTGGTGGAATGGCAGACACGCCATCTTGAGGGGGTGGTGGGCTTATGCCCGTGGAGGTTCGAGTCCTCTCAACCGCATCATTAGAAAAGCGAAAGTCTCTGTATAATGCAGAGGCTTTTGCTTTTTGCCTTATGTTTTAGTCTTGATTTTAGTATAATTACATTTAGTAGTGTTAGAAAATGAATATTGGGGTTGAATTAAATTATGGGAAGTGTAAAAAAAGCCATCATACCTGCGGCAGGCCTAGGAACTAGATTTTTACCAGCAACGAAGGCAATGCCTAAAGAGATGCTTCCTATCGTTGATAAACCGACGATTCAATACATTGTAGAAGAAGCTGTGAAATCGGGTATTGAGGATATTATTATCGTCACTGGTAAGGGTAAACGAGCGATCGAAGATCATTTCGATAATGCCTTTGAGTTAGAGATGAATCTAATGGAAAAAGGGAAATTGTCTTTACTTGAGGAAGTAAGACATTCCTCAGAGATGGTCGATATTCATTATATTCGGCAGAAGGAACCAAAAGGTTTGGGACATGCCATTTGGTGTGCGCGTAAATTTATTGGGGATGAACCCTTTGCAGTGCTGTTAGGCGATGATATTGTCAGCGCTGAAGTACCCTGTTTGAAACAGATGATCCATCAGTTTGATCAGCACCATTCCTCCATTATTGCTGTTCAGGAAGTAGATGATGCGAATACTCATCGTTACGGCATTATTGATGTGAAACAGAAACTAGAGAGCCGGTTATATGAAATTAACTCATTGGTGGAGAAGCCAGCACCCGGGGAAGCTCCTTCCAATTTAGCTATTATGGGCAGATATATTCTAACACCTACCATTTTTGATTTCTTAGAACATTTAGAGACGGGTGCGGGCGGCGAAATTCAGCTTACAGATGCACTAACTAAGTTAAACCAGGTGAGTCCTATCTTCGGATACCAATTTGACGGCAAACGTTATGACGTTGGAGAGAAACTTGGTTTTATTCTGACAACGCTTGAGTTTGCTTTAGAAAATAATGAACTGCGGCATGAATTGCTGGAAGAAATGAGGAAGATGGTAGAAAGGGAATATGTGAAGTAATAAAAACAAGCCAGGCGCATCATGAAGCGCTTGGCTTGTTTTTATTTTTGGTGAGATATCCTAGACTAGGTCTGTTGATTCAACGCTTTCGCCACCAAATCATTCGTGAGTACGAATTGCGTAATCTGTTCTTTCTCTTGCGGCGTAAATTGAAATTCGCAATCACAGCCTTCATCCTGTGGTACAATTTGTGCGATAGCGCCCTGATGTGTACATATGACTAAGGCTGTTAACTCACTAATAACTTCAGGGATGGGATCAGATTCTGATGCGAATTCAAACCGCAGCTCAATATCCACCCACTGCTCATCCCTTATTTCAACGCTTGGAATGAATCGACTAAATATTAATTCATGTACGTTCTCTGACATATACTGAATCACGTTTTATTCCCCCTATTTAAACTGCTTAAGTAAATTGATTTCCCATCTGAAATATTAATGATCTAAATGTATCAATTTGTGACCGACATAAGAAAAAGCACTTCCTTCCCCGAGTGTGTTGTTCGAGTCAGTACGCGCTTAGTCAGCTTAAGATGTGTTAGAGTTTAATTTTGATTCCAAAGACGACGGTTTACCCTTAACGCTTATTATTTTCCAAGCAGGTGCTTATAAGGAGAATAATCGATTTGCTGCTTATCTAGGAATGAGATTAAACTGCCGTAGTCGCGCCTAGGCGTAGCAAGAATATAACCTTCAATGCAGTGCTCTCTAGTGACCTCGTTAGCTTTTCGCTCAAGGGCAATTTCCCCGATTTTGGCAGCTATCGTATGTTTGGCAATATCCCTGAACGCGCTAGGGACAGGCTCTACGAGCTGCTCTAAGAAAGCCTTGGACTCTTCTGTCCACAAATGTCGGCTTCGTTCTACATAATGATTCTGCCAATCCAGCTTAGACATGCCGTCAGCCTTAGGCAGCACCTTCAGAAACTTCCGGAACATGAAATAGCCGCCCACCGAAATAAAGAACAGCAGAACAAACACCCAAAAAAAGATAAACCATCCAAATCCGCCGTGCATAGTACGATCACCTCAACTGTATATCTGCTATAGATTATAGCTTATTCCGCTCAGAAAGCCTAACCCCAATCACAGAAGGATTGTTTCCTAGATTTATTCGAGTAATCACGGTACAATAAATAGATATGATGATGTATTAAGAATTAAAGGAGTAGATGATAAATGATAAAGATAGGATCTCATGTTTCCTTTTCAGATAAAGGGCTGCTCAATGCGGCGAATGAAGCGATTGGTTATGGTTCCGGCACGTTTATGATCTATACTGGTGCGCCGCAGAATACTAGAAGAAAGCCCATCGAAGAACAATATGTAGAAGAAGGCAAGGCCTTAATGCAAGAGCATGGCATGGATGAAATCGTTGTCCACGCTCCCTATATTATCAATCTAGGTTCTTACAAATCAAATACCTTTCAGCTGGCTGTTGATTTTCTGCAGCAGGAAATTCACCGTACTAACTATCTAGGTGTGAAGAATATTGTGCTTCATCCAGGAGCTTATACAGATAAAGATGCTGAGTATGGCATTGCGAGAATTGCAGAAGGTTTGAATGAAGTATTGCGTGGTACGAAGGATACGGACGTAAACATTGCGCTGGAAACTATGGCAGGTAAAGGTACTGAAATTGGACGCAGCTTCGAAGAGCTTGCAGCAATTATGGACAAGGTCGAGGATAATAGTCGATTAAAAGTATGCTTCGACACCTGTCACGTTCATGATGCGGGTTATGACATTGTGTCCGAATTTGACGAAGTGATTCAGGAATTTGATCGTATTGTAGGCTTGGACCGAATAGCGGTTATGCATTTGAACGATAGTAAGAATCCGAAGGGCGCTGGCAAAGATAGACACGCACCAGTGGGTTCAGGTTTCATTGGATTCGAAGCCATGCATCGTATCGTCCACCATGAGGCGGTTCGACATCTGCCAATGATCCTGGAAACCCCTTGGATCGGGAAGGACAGCAAGGCTCAGAAGCCTATGTATGAAGTAGAAATTGCCCTGCTTCGAGGGGATGCACATTCACGCTTCGGGGAGTCTTTCTTAGAGCATATAGAACAGCTTGAACATTTCTTCAAGCAGCAGGAGATTGATCGCCGAGCGTATGTATTAGAAACTTGGGATTTGTTGAAATCCGACGCCAAAGCGCGCAAGGCGGATGGTCGTGAGCCGTTGGAACGGTTGTATGATTTGGTGCAAGAGCATCGACTATTTACCGAATTAAATGAGCAAGACATTAATCATCGTCTAACCGCGTGGTTCGCGGGTAAGCAAGTATTACAGAACGCTTAATAAGAAACCCACATCTGGAGGAGACATTCAAATGACACGTCCGATGACTCGCAAAATTAGAATTAAAAACGAAAATCGCGCCCGCATGCTGATCTCATGCCCTGATCAACCAGGCATTGTAGCGGCGGTCAGCCGATTCTTGCATGAATTCGGAGCGAACATTGTTCAATCCGATCAATACACCATGGATCCAGAGGGCGGAATGTTTTTCATTCGTATTGAATTTGATTTGGACATGATAACGCAGAAGCTTGATCAGCTTAAGCGCAATTTCGAGCCGATTGCAGAAGCTTTCCGGATGGATTGGAGAATATCGCTGGCTAACCACCAGAACAGGCTGGCAATCTTCGTATCCAAGGAAGATCACTGTTTGTTGGAGCTGTTGTGGCAATGGCAGGCGGGCGATCTAGATGCAGATATTGCGATGGTCATTAGCAATCATCCCGATATGCGGGAGATCGTTGAGTCGTTCGGTATCCCTTACCATCATGTGCCCGTTACCCCCGATACGAAAGCAGAAGCCGAACAGAAGCAGCTAGAGCTGATTGGGGATCAAGTGGATACAATCATTCTTGCACGTTATATGCAGATTATCTCACCTAAGTTTCTGGAGAACTTCCAGAATCGGATTATTAATATTCATCACTCGTTCTTACCTGCGTTTGTGGGGGGGAAGCCGTATGCCCAAGCGTATGAACGCGGCGTTAAGATCATTGGAGCGACTGCCCATTATGTGACGGAGGAGCTTGATGGAGGCCCTATTATTGAACAGGACGTTCAGCGAGTGAGCCATCGGGATGATGTGGATGATTTGAAACGCATCGGGCGCCATATTGAGCGTATTGTGCTGGCGCGTGCTGTCATTTGGCACGTAGAGGATCGTATTTTAGTGCACCAGAATAAAACAGTCGTCTTTAGTTAGTTGTTTCTAGATAGGTGTTCGTTCCGCTCATGTGGATTAGCCGAGATCCTGCCTAAGGCTTAGAACAAGCTTAAAGGCGGTTTCGGCTTTTTTTGCAGGGAGTAAACTGGCAAACTCAATACGCTAATGGTACAATAGTCCAAGTAACTTTTAGTTGATAATCGAAAGGTTCAACTGTAGAATAAGGAAAGTTCTTTGTTGTCCTGTTAAACAAAGTTTTTTTTCGTTATGTTGTATCATGTCATCATCACCGGTCACTTCTTGACTGCGTGTGCCATTATACACAATTGAAAATTATTTATGGAGGGAAATATATTATGTCTATTGCGAACAAAACCATTGAACAATTGTCAGTGGATACGATCCGTACGTTAGCCATTGATGCCATCGAGAAAGCGAAGTCGGGACATCCAGGCATGCCTATGGGGGCCGCGCCAATGGCTTATGCGCTATGGAGCAAACAAATGAACCATAACCCTGCGAATCCGGAGTGGATTAACCGCGACCGTTTCGTATTATCGGCTGGACATGGTTCCATGTTGCTATACGGTTTACTGCATTTGTCAGGATACGATTTACCGCTTGAGGAAATCAAGAATTTCCGTCAATGGGGCAGCCTGACACCAGGTCATCCAGAATATGGACACACAGCAGGTGTGGATGCGACTACAGGTCCTTTGGGACAAGGTGTTGCAATGGCTGTGGGTATGGCTATGGCTGAAACGCATTTAGGTGCCGTATACAATAAAGACAAATTCCCTATTATTGATCACTATACATATGCCATTTGTGGCGACGGCGATTTAATGGAAGGAGTTGCTTCAGAGGCAGCATCCTTAGCAGGTCACTTAAAGCTTGGTAAATTAGTTGTGCTTTATGATTCCAATGACATCTCCTTGGACGGAGATTTGAATATGTCTTTCTCAGAGAATGTACAACAGCGCTTTGAAGCTTACGGCTGGCAGGTCATCCGTGTAGAGGATGGCAACGATCTTGGCGCACTGTCCCAAGCGATTGAACAAGCGAAAGCAGAACAAGGTAAGCCGACGCTAATTGAAGTGAAGACGATTATCGGTTACGGCAGCCCGAACAAAGCAGGTAAAGGCGGACACGCAGGACCTCACGGTTCCCCGCTGGGTACTGACGAGACTAAATTAACGAAAGGTGTTTATGGCTGGCCTGAAGATCCAGATTTCTTAGTACCTGACGAAGTGCGTGCGCATTTCGAGGGCTTAAAGCAAGAAGGTATCGCTAAGAACGACAACTGGAATGCCATGTTTAACGATTATAAAGCAGCGTATCCGGAGCTTGCGGCCCAATTCGAAGCAGCGGTGAAGGGTGAGCTTCCAGCAGGATGGGATCAAGACCTTCCAGTGTACACAGTAGAAGACAAGCCTTTAGCTACACGCGCATCATCAGGTGCTGCGCTTAATGCCATTGCGAAGCATGTTCCTTTCCTTATCGGGGGTTCAGCTGACTTAGCGTCCTCGAACAATACGATGATTAAAGACCAAGACAACTACTTCCCAGGCAACTACCAAGGCCGTAACCTATGGTTTGGCGTCAGGGAATTTGCGATGGCCGCTGCGATGAACGGCATGTCGCTTCATAAAGGCGTGCGCGTATACGGAGGTACCTTCTTCGTATTCTCAGATTATTTACGCCCTGCAGTGCGCTTGTCAGCCTTAATGAAGCAACCGGTGATTTATGTCTTAACGCATGACAGTATTGCGGTTGGTGAAGACGGACCAACACATGAACCGATTGAGCAGCTTCCTGCGATGCGTGCTATTCCGGGATTAACCGTATTCCGTCCAGCCGATGCGAACGAAACAACACAAGTATGGCGCTATGTGATGGAGCATCAGGACGGCCCTTACGCGCTTGTGTTAACGCGTCAGAACCTTCCGACCTTAGAGGGCACAGATGTCTTAGCAAGAGAGAATGTAGGCCGCGGCGCTTATGTGGTGGCAGATGCTAAGGATGGTAAACCGCAGGTTCAACTGTTGGCAACCGGTTCTGAAGTATCCTTGGCTGTTGAAGCTCAGAAGAAGCTTGCGGAAGAAGGCATTCAAGCACGTGTCATCAGTATGCCAAGCTGGGAACTGTTCGAGCAGCAATCCCAAGAATACAAGCAATCCGTAATCCTTCCAGACGTGAAAGCTCGTGTAGGGATAGAAATGGCTCTTCCAATGGGCTGGGAACGTTATGTAGGGGACCAAGGCGCAATCATGGGCATCAACACCTTCGGTGCATCTGCTCCAGGACCAAGAGTTATTGAAGAATACGGCTTTACTGTGGACAATGTTATTAAGCATGTGAAATCAGTGCTTTAATGTGCATGTCGGAATGACGATGAATATCGGATGTGAAGGGGAAAGATGAGCATGTCGGAATTTAAGAATGTTACAGCTGTAAAGAAAGCGAACGTATATTTTGATGGAAAAGTCACCAGCCGTACGATTATTTTCCCTGATGGAAGTAAGAAAACATTAGGAATCATGCTTCCGGGTGAATATGAGTTTGGAACGGATGCAGAGGAGATCATGGAAATTCTAGCTGGCGAGTTGAAAGTGCTGCTTCCGGGTGCAACTGAATGGTTGGAGATCCATGGATCAGGTGAGTTTACAGTGCCTGCTAATGCGACATTCAAGCTCGAAATTAAAACGGTGACAGACTACTGCTGCTCATACCAATAATTGATATTAGAAACTTAGTAATGCATCTCAAGCTAGGGGCATCCAAAAGTCGAGAATAGACTTCAGGATAGCCCCTAGCTTTTTCTTTATGAGGATTATGAGAAATCCTGATATAACAGCAATATGCATCCAGTCTCCAACTAAACCAATACGTAACAAAAAAGCCTTATCTTCATCCTGTTGTACAACGTCAGTTAGAAGGTAAGGCTATACGAGTGAATCTAACATATTTCGATAAATTGCGATAAGTAGTTATTTTGCTAATTGAGGACTTTGCAAAAATCCTTAGAACGGATTAAATCGAATGCCCGTGTATAGAACTCAAGCCTATCACATTAAATTGGCTTGTTGTTCCTGCAGTTTCGATGTAATGTAGGCCTCGAGTTTTAGTCGGGTATGCGGCGGCAGGCCTGAGATCATACAACCGTAGCGGAACCTGTCTTGATCGGTTTCGACACGAATAATTTTACCGGTAATCGGCGGTAAATCGGCTTCGTTCGGGAAATGAATGACAACAAACATGTCTTGAGCTAAGGGGAATGCTGAGGAAATTTGTAATCCGCTGTCGGATAAATCATATAACTCCCCCTCGATATGTTGTCCCGTGAAGGCGCCTTCTTGTTCCCATTGGTGAACAGAAAGCTGTAACTTAATGTGCATTGGCACTCTGATACTGCGGCGGCGGTCATCGGTTGTCAAGTTAGTCTCATCCTTTGCTGTTGTTATTCTGACTTCCTGGTTCATCCAGTCCTCATAAGCTAAGAGCACACTGGATAGATCGTGAGGACCGAGACCTTTCTGGTCGGCGATCTGGTATAACGTTTTGGCGGTGTTAAGGCTAGGCATCGGAACACCTAGTTGATCACTCATGCGCGAGGCTAGCGTAAGATCCTTAAGCATGAGTTCAAGTGAGAATTGTACGCTGAAATCACGATTTAAGATCTTGGGCCCCTTCATCTCGGACATTTTACTGGCTGCCCCTCCGGATTGAACAAGCTCAAGGAAAGCCTCAGGGTCTATACCCGCCTTAGCGGCCAAAGCGACCCCTTCAGCTAGGGCCGCAACATTAATGCCCACGATGGCATTATGAGCCAGCTTCGCCTCAGAGCCCGAACCTGAAGGTCCCATATAGAGCAGTTTTCGGCCCATGGCCTTAAAGACGTCTTGATGCTTGTTAAAGACAGGGAGGGCTCCGCCTACCATGAAGGTTAAGGCTGCCTGTTCGGCCGCAGGCTTACTGCCTGTAACGGGGGCGTCGAGGAAATCAACGCCGTGCGATTGGAGATCATGGTACAACTGACGACTTAGCGAAGGTGAGATTGTGCTGCAATCGATGATGGCAGTACCAGCCCGCAAACCTTCCATGATCCCATCGGCATCGTAATAAATAGCCTTGATGGCTTGGTCATCGCTGACCATCGTAATAAGCACGTCAACTGACCCAGCAAGATCAGCGGGAGAGACAGCGGTTTTAGCGCCACGAGCAGTTAGTGCGTTGGCTTTCTCGATATTTCGATTGTATACCGATACATTGTAGCCTTGACGCAGTAAATTTCTTGCCATAGGCAATCCCATGGTGCCTAGCCCGATAAATCCTATGCTTTTCATTCAGGTCCACTCCAGTTCAAAGGGGTTCTGATTCCTATTCATTATTAATTGTACCATGTTCAAATTAGATTGCACTATACATAATCGCAACCTGTGAACGGCTTCACTTGCATTCCTTCATCTATTTAAAGTATCCTAGTGCTAAGGAAAAAAAGGAAAAATGTAGAGGAGGAACACCATTGTCACAAGCATTAACTTTTGATTACAGTAAAGCACTAACATTTCTAGCACAACACGAGGTGGATTACTTAGCACCTGCTGTTAAAGTTGCTCATGAACAGTTACATCAAAAAACAGGCGCCGGTGCCGATTTCTTAGGGTGGATCGACCTGCCGCATCAATATGATAAAGAGGAATTTGGGCGTATTAAGAAGGCTGCTGCACAGATTCAAGCAGATTCTGATGTTTTGATCGTCGTGGGGATCGGCGGATCTTATTTAGGAGCTAGAGCAGCGATTGAAATGCTGACGCATTCGTTCTACAATCATTTATCCAAAGAGCAGCGTAAAACACCCGAGGTTTATTTTGTAGGCAATAATATCAGTTCAACCTATGTGAAGCATTTGCAGCAGCTCATTGAGGGCAAAGACTTCTCAGTTAATGTCATTTCCAAATCAGGTACAACAACTGAGCCCGCGATTGCCTTCCGTATTTTCCGTGAGATGCTTGAGCAGAAGTACGGCAAAGAAGCAGCACGCAAGCGTATCTATGCAACAACAGATAAAGAAAGAGGGGCGCTTAAGACATTAGCGACGGCCGAAGGCTACGAATCTTTCATTATTCCTGACGATGTGGGCGGTCGATATTCAGTCCTAACGGCTGTAGGCTTATTGCCCATTGCTGTGGCGGGAGTAGACATTGATGCAATGATGCAAGGTGCTGCTGATGCGGCTAAAGAATATGCAAACCCCAATCTAGCAGAAAATGCAAGCTACCAATATGCAGCCGTTAGAAATGCGTTATACCGTAAAGGGAAAGCGATAGAGATATTGGTCAACTATGAGCCTTCGTTGCACTACGTATCCGAATGGTGGAAACAGCTCTACGGGGAGAGTGAAGGGAAGGACTTTAAAGGTATTTTCCCAGCAGCTGTAGATTTCTCAACGGATCTCCACTCTATGGGACAGTTTATTCAAGACGGCAGCCGTAATATTTTCGAGACAGTGATTCAGATTGAAAAGGCAGCAGAGGAGATCGTGATCGGCGAGGATGCAGACAACCTTGATGGGTTGAATTTCTTGGCGGGCAAGACGATGGACTTTGTGAATAAGAAAGCATTTGAAGGAACGATGCTGGCACATACGGACGGACAGGTACCTAATTTAATTGTGTCGATTCCAGAAGCAACGCCTTACTGGTTTGGATATTTGGTGTATTTCTTTGAGAAAGCATGCGGCGTCAGCGGTTACTTATTAGGTGTGAATCCATTCGACCAAGAGGGTGTCGAGGCTTATAAGAAGAATATGTTTGCCCTACTAGGAAAGCCTGGTTTTGAGAAGCAAAAAGCTGAATTAGAAGCGCGCTTGTCCAAATAGTTTGACCTAATCTATATGAGCAGTTCACCCTAGTGTGGACTGCTTGATTTATTTTCACGGCAATGTCTGAAAAGAAGATAATTAAATTTGTCAATAACTAATATAAAAGTCCCATGAATTTGTCGAAAAATGATGTAAATATAACAAAAAATGCCATAAAAGATCTGTTCTAAGGTGGATAAATATGCTAAATTATTATAAGACGATAAACAAACTCGGAATTAAAGAGATTGTGATTAAAAAATCGAGATTTATTGGTTATGCAAAGCCAATTCAGACTGAAGATGAAGCACACGCGTTTATTCAAGAAATGAACAAGAAGCACTATGATGCAACCCATAATTGCTATGCTTACGTTCTGGGTGAGCGTGATCAGATTCAGAAGCAATCGGATGATGGTGAACCGAGCGGTACTGCAGGTAAGCCGATTCTGGAAGTGATTAAGAACCAGCAGCTCAAGAATGTCTGCGTCATTGTCACGCGATATTTTGGTGGCATAATGCTGGGGGCTGGCGGGTTGATCCGAGCCTATACGGACGGAGCTGTTGCAGGTATAGATGCAGCGGAAGCCATTACCCAGGTATTGCATCAAAAGGTACATATCACAGTGGATTATACTTGGCATGGCAAGCTAGAGAATGAATTCAGGACTAGAGGAGTCTTGGTAGACCGTACGGATTTTACAGATAAAGTAACCATTTGTTGCTTACCCTACAGGCCGAATGCTGAGGCATTCGTCAACTGGGTCACGGATATAACGCAAGGTCAGGCTCATATTGATTTAGGTGATACCTTATATGTTGCTCACCCTATGACATGGGAACCACCGTCGCAGTAATGAAGAGAGGATGAGATGTCAGCATGGTATTTAACAACGGATTCTTACACGTTAAGTGGTTTACAGAAGAAGAGGATGTACCTTTAGTGATGCAGGAGGTCATCACTCCTGAATTTTTGTTCTGGTTAAGTGTTACGCTGGTTGGCTTGTTAGTGTCTTCTATTTTTAACGAACCTCTGCAGCGGATTGGCTTCATCAGGCGCATTCATCTGATATTGGATCGGTTAAAGCCTTGGTTAACAATGATTCTTCGAATTGGACTGGGGCTTTCATTGATGTTCCAACTGTTTACGTCGGCCTATCTTGCACCCGAGTTAATAACAGATGAGGTTTGGGTCAAAGTCCTGCTTGTCATAGCAATTCTCGCTTTATTTAATAAGCGAACTTTAGGGTTAACAGGAGTTATTTTGCTAGTTCTGTATGGGACTGCAGTGTATGAGCATGGATGGTTTCATATACTAGATTACGTTTTTTATATTGGTATCAGCTATTATCTGTTTGTGTCCGAAACGAAATGGAAAGCTACAGCGACCCCTGTCCTTTATCTGCTCACCGGCTTTTCGCTTGCATGGGTAGGGCTGGAGAAAATGGTGCTGCCGCAGCTCGCTTATCACATTGTAGAACAATTTCATGTTCCTACCTTTGGTTTTAGTGTGGAAGCCTTTGTTCTTATCAGCGCCTTTATCGAGTTGGGCCTTGCCTGGACGTTTATCGTCGGGATTCTGAATCGGTTTATCTCAATCATAGTGACACTGGTATTCATCACAACAACAACCGTATTTGGATTCACAGAAATTGTTGGGCATACCGTTATTCATACGCTGTTGATTATGTTTTTGATTGAAGGTGAAGGGACCTTTAAAACGCCCTTTCAATTTCATCATCGTCCGCTCTTAAGGTATACCTTTGTATTGGTTAATTTTTGTGTGCTGCTATTCGGGTTGATGTGGATTTATATTTCTTTGGCACAAGGGAGTTAATTTCGGCGCATATCGTAGATTTGAGCTATATAACATTTTGAAAGGTTAGAAGAGGTGGAAGGCAATGGCTGCGAGAAAAGCAGTTGATCAAGAATTAAATCGAGAACGCATTTTGGAAGTGGCAAGAGATTTATTCGCCACACAGGGTTACAGCGCAGTGTCTATGCGCAAAATTGCAGGAGAGCTTGGTTACAGTCATGGATCGTTGTACTATCATTTTAAGCAGAAAGCGGAGCTGTTCTATGCACTAGTGTCAGAGGACTTCAACATGCTGCTGAATCGTATGCGCAGTACATTATCGGAGGCACAGGGCAATGAAGGGGACACCCAGCTGCTGAGGCAAATGATGATCAACTTTATTCGTTTTGGTCTAGATCATCGACATCATTACGAAATTATGTTTTTAATAAGAGATTCAGAATTAAGGCATTATTCCAGAGTTCAGCAAGCCCTATGCATGGAATTATTCTCTTCGGTCGTACGAAAGGTCATTGAAGGCATCCCGGGAGCCAATGCCAGACGATTCGCGCTGCCTTGGAATATGTTTATGGCACTTCATGGATTTATTACGCATTGTATTCGATACGATCAATCGTACGAGGAAGTTGAGAAGCTTGCCGAGGAGCATGTTGATTTTCTATGTCAGGGTCTTCATCATCTTTAATACAAGTTCAGCCATAGGATCAACTGCCTGAATTAAAGCCTTTAGTCATCATACCGATATACATGATTTTATTAGTAAGGAACACAATGCCCTCTAATGGTTAGACTTCGTCTGACTGTTAGGGGGCTGTATTTTTATAACGTTAAGTATAAATTTTTTGGGGGGCACGAAGGGGTTCTAAGGATTAAGTTAAAGAAGATGATGAACAAGATAATCTAATCCAAACACAACTTTAGCAGCGACCGTAGCCAATACCCATCCCCTCCAAACCACAAAATAACTGTTTGCACATTGAAGAACCCCTCGGCGATTTTCCGAGCGGTTTTTCTTATAACACCAGAGTATAAGTTTTGAGCGGAGCTCAAGCTTTCTGATGATTCAAGAAAAGCTTCATTAAAGCACGAATGCACATCGTTGATAGGCTTCGATCGAAGCTTTTCTTATAACATCTTGAACGAATTGGGCGAATGCCTGAGGTCATTCGTCTATAGGATACATATACTGAGGTGAAACTGAATGAAACTCAGGAGGTAGGGTATATGTATACTTATACGGTTCAAGCAGGAGACACACTTTGGGAAATAGCCAATCGATTCGGCACAACGATTGATGCGATTCTCAGAGCGAACGGGTTAAGCGGACCTAACATGATTCGGGTGGGGCAGACCATCAGGATACCGGCTGGAGGAGGTATCGGTATTCCGGGATTTCCGGGAATACCCGGGTTCCCCCCAGGCGGTCCTGGACCAGGTCCCGGTCCGGGCAGACCACTTGAAGCAAGAGTAGATCGACTAGAACGCCAGCAAGATCGCTTAGAGCGAGAGGTTGATCGTCTCAATCGCAGAGTCAATGAATTAGAACGCAGAGTACGGCGTTTATCCGGCGAATAAGGGAATCAGGGCTGTCCGCAAGTCCACGATCCAGCCCCCATAATACTCAAATTAATAACCCAAGAATGCAGTTTGATACTGCACTCTTGGGTTAAATTTGATGTTAGAACAATACTTTCCGTACTTTTCTACATTCATGTACGCTTACATAGCTCCACGCTATACTTGGAGTTTTAATGTTCCTTTATAAATTTGACCAAACAGGTCCTTTGCTTACGAGGACCATCGAATTCACAGAAGTAGATACCCTGCCAGCGTCCAAGCAAGAGACGGCCGTCATCTATAAATACAGTTTGGCTGGTGCCTGTTGTGATGGCTTTTAGATGGGCGGCGGAATTTCCCTCAACATGTCGGTATTGGTTATGTTCCCAAGGGAACACTTCATTTAGACGCATCAGCACGTCGTGCTTTACATCTGGGTCCGCATTCTCATTAATGGCGATGCCTGCTGTTGTATGCGGACTATAAATGATAGCTAAGCCCTGAATAATCTGTTCTTGCTCGATTAATTGCGTAATCTGACGGGTAATATCAATCATCTCGTCCCGTTTATGGGTATCGATGGTAATCATGTGAATCATCAGGATGCAGCCTCCCTTGTTTAAACTCTTATTTCATAATAGTATACGCAAGTAAGGATTAGCAATAACTGGTACAATAGTTTTCGAGGAGTATTGGATATGTGTTACCGATTGGCTCTGGATCACTTGTAAGTAAAGTTACTGAATACTACGAAATTGGGGTGAGTGATAATGGATGTAGCACGGATGATGTTAATTATTTTTGTGATTAATATTGTATATGTTTCATTATTTACCATGCGAATTATATTAGTGATGAAATCGCAGCAGCTGCTGGCGGCACTGTTAAGTATGGTTGAAGTGTTGATTTATTTAATTGGATTGAACATTGTACTGCAAAATATTGATAATCCCTATAATCTGTTGGCCTATTGTATCGGTTACGGAACAGGGGTCTGGTTAGGCGGTAAAATTGAGGAATGGTTAGCGCTTGGATATGTAACGCTGCAGATTGTGGTTGATCATGAGGAATCTAAACTGCCTGGAATACTTAGGGAAAAAGGCTTTGGTGTTACAAGCTGGGTAGCAGAGGGCAAAGACGGGATGCGATTAGTGATGCAGGTGCTGGCTAAACGAAGCAATGAAGCCAAACTGATACGAAAAATACAAGACATAAGCCCAAAAGCGTTCGTCATCTCTTACGAGCCCAGATTTTTCCGAGGAGGCTTCTGGACCAAGCGGCTGAAATAAGCCGCTTATAAGGT
Source organism: uncultured Paenibacillaceae bacterium (assembly GCA_964447355.1). Classification (GTDB taxonomy): domain Bacteria; phylum Bacillota; class Bacilli; order Paenibacillales; family CAYUSG01; genus CAYUSG01. Next base: position 22,291 of record CAYUSG010000016.1, on the reverse strand, counting down.
TCTTGCGACAGATTGACAAAACCGTAGGAATGGCTATATAATCCTTATGAAAAGGTTTTCAAAAAGAGGTTGACGTTGTGCAATCACTTGAGTATTTAACTTGAGTATTTAACTTGAGTATTTAACTTGAGTATTTTTTTTTGCAGGGTGTTGAAAAGGTTTTCACATCGTATCCCGAATCATCATAGTTTGTCACAAAAGACGTAGTATAATAGCGACACTGTTGCAAAGGGAGGACTTTCTATGAATCAAAAGCAAGTAAATCATTCCCCGCTGTATCCGTATGAGGAATGGTCGATTACTGAACGCTCATTTGATGTAGAAACGAATCTTCAAGACGAAACGATCTTCGCTTTAGGCAACGGATATATTGGGATGAGGGGGAATTTTGAGGAAGGTTATGGCGGGCCAGATGATACGACAGTGCAAGGGACTTACATTAATGGCTTCTACGAATCTGAACCTATTCACTATCCCGAAGGTGCTTATGGTTACGCAAAGTACAGCCAAACCATGCTGAACGTGACGCATGCCAAAGCCATCGAGCTAATGATTGGCGACGAGCCTTTTCAATTAGGGTCCGGTCAGCTTCTGGATTATGAGCGAAAGCTTGATTTGCGCAGGGGACTGCTTACTCGGAGATTGGATTGGCAGTCACCTGCTGGCAAGCAGGTACGCATCGTGACCAAGCGTTTGGTTAGTTTGGTTCATCAACATCTTGCCGCGATATCATATGAAGTGACACCGCTGAATTTCACAGCTCGAATCAAGGTGACTTCTTCAATGGATGGAGCCGTTACGAATCAGGTGACGATGGGAGATCCAAGGGCCGGGTCAGGCTTTCGCGGACAGGTGCTTTTAAGTGAGCACTATTGGTCTGAAGGGACATATAGCGCGATGCGTCAAAGGACAAAGCAGACGAAATTCGCACTGCAGTGCAGCACAGAACATCAGTATTGTGGCGGGTTAAATGTTGACGTGAATATTGAAGCACTGGATCAGCGATTGAATACGGTGTTCGAATGTGATGCTGCACTTTTGCAGCCCTTTCGTCTGGAGAAATTCATTAGCTATTGTACGTCCAGGGATGTACCTGAGACTGAGCTTCAAACATTTGGCAGAGAAGTGGTTGAGAACGCTAGGCGGAAAGGTTTTGCGGCATTAGCGGATGAGCAGCGAGCCTTTCTGGACCATTATTGGTCCCGCAGTGACGTTATCATAGAAGGGGATACAGCGGTGCAGCAAAGCATACGCTTTAATGCCTTTCAACTGCTGCAGGCAGCCGGCCGCGATGGACGCACGAACATAGGTGCGAAAGGTTTAACTGGAGAAGGTTACGAAGGGCATTACTTCTGGGATACGGAAACTTATATGCTGCCATTTTTTATTTACACGCACCCCGATATCAGCAGGCGTCTGCTTGAATATCGCTATCGCACCTTGGACCAAGCCAGGGAACGTGCAGCTGAAATGTCCCAGCGCGGGGCGCTGTACCCGTGGCGCACGATCAACGGTGAGGAGACATCCGCCTATTATCCCGCAGGAACGGCTCAGGCTCACATTAATGCAGATATTATGTATGGTATGAAGCGATATATGGAGGCGACAGAGGATGTTGAATTTCTCTTACAGTCAGGGGCTGAGATGCTGTTTGAGACGGCAAGATTCTGGGAAGACCTAGGTGATTATATTCCGTCCAAAGGGAACCGCTTCTGCATCAATGGGGTCACAGGACCCGATGAATATACGGCCGTCGTGGATAACAATGCGTTTACGAACCTGATGGCTAAAGATCATTTATTATTTGCGGTTCACATCGCCGAGCTGCTCCAGCTTCAGCATACGGATGACTTCCAGAGGATAGCAGATAAAATAAGCTTATTACCAAGCGAGATTGATGCTTGGCGGCAGGCAGCGAAGCGGATGTATGTGCCTTACGATGAAGGTCTTGGCATTACACCTCAGGATGACGGATTCCTCTCCAAAGCGCGCTGGGATTTCGCTGGCCGCCCTAAGGATAAATATCCATTGCTGCTGCATTATCATCCACTCGTTATATATCGTCATCAAGTGCTGAAACAAGCGGACGTTGTACTGGCTTTATGGTTACAAGGGTCGCAATTTACTAAAGCCGAGAAGAAACGAAACTTTGATTATTACGAGCCATAAACAACACACGACTCTTCTCTCTCTCCAGCGGTTCACGGTATTATAGCTGCTGAACTTGGGTATAAAGACAAGGCTTATGATTACTTCATGAGAACGGCGCGAATGGATCTAGATGATGTGAATGGAAATGTGAAGGACGGCGTTCATACCGCTGCAATGGCGGGTAGCTGGCTGGCTATCGTATACGGATTTGCTGGTTTGAGGGAGAAAGAGGGCATACTGCATTTCCAGCCGCAGCTGCCTAAACGATGGCATGCGTATCAGTTTCGAATCGCATACCAACAGCAATTAGTTGAGATTCGGGTAGAAAAGAAGCGCGACGTATAAAAGCTCTTAGATGGAGAACACTTGCACATTAAGCATGGAGTGCGTGATCTAAGGTTGGTTCAAGACGAAGTTGTGGTTGTGGATACAACACCTCTAGTTGAGGCCGTGATATTCGATCTGGACGGGGTCATAACTGATACAGCGGAATATCATTACCAAGCTTGGAAGGAGCTTGCAGATGCGTTGCACATCCCGTTCGATCGAGGTTTTAATGAGAAGTTAAAAGGCATTGGCAGGATGGAATCCTTGCAGATGATCCTTGATCAAGGAAACGCAGCCTATTCTGAAGCTGAGCGCCTGGAGCTAGCAAATAAGAAGAACGAGAGGTATGTTCAACTGCTGCAGCAGGTAACACGGCAGGATCTGCTGCCGGGAATTCAGAAGCTGCTTGATTCATGTAAGCAACAAGGAATTAAGATCGGTCTTGCTTCCGCAAGTAAGAATGCTGGATACGTGGTGGCGCGATTAGGCATCGAGGGATATTTTGATACCATTGTAGATGCCGCCAAGGTAGCTAAAGGAAAGCCTGATCCTGAGATTTTCATGACTGCTGCAGAGCAGTTGAAAGTACCTTGCGCTCATTGCGTAGGGATTGAGGATGCCGAGGCGGGTATCGAAGCGATTCAAGCGGCTGGAATGTTCGCGGTAGGTGTTGGAGAAGCCCACGCGATGAGAAAAGCAGATTTTCGGGTAGGCGATACATCAGAGTTGACGCTTGAACGCATCATTCATAAGTTTAAGTCACATCAATGAAGAAGCGGATAGATCTCAAAGACAAGCTTGGGATCTATCCGCTTCTATGGTATTGGCGTTAATTTAACCTTCGAATGTGGTGTGCACACTTTGTGAAATAATCTCTTTCAGCTCAGATTGATAAACCATAAATTGTTCTAATGAAATCTGACCTTCATTCAGTCTTTGAACTAATTGGGCTGTCAATTCAGCTGTTTGCAGATCGACTACAGGTTGAATGGCCTTACCATTTGCATAAGCCATATCGGCTAATGAATGACCATTATATAGAGCTTCGTAGAGCGCTTCGTCGTTGGGAGCACCTAATTCATGAAGTAAAGGATCTGTTATCTTTCCGTTTTGAAGGTTTCCTTCAGCGTTCTGAGTTTTATTCTGAGCGTTTGTTTGAATGACCTTCGCGGCTGCTGGATTAAAGTCACAGCTGAAAACTAAGGTGAAAGCGATCGTAGTAATGATGATGATACGTTTTGCAGTCATATATGAACCCCATCCTTACTTAAGTATACTGTAACAATACGGATAAGTTAGGGTTAAGTTTCAGTAAAATTCCTACATGCTTATATTTTCCAATCGATTTCCTGCTGTCCTGTTTGTTTGAGGAATGCGTTGGCTCTAGAGAATGGTCTGCTTCCGAAGAAGCCTCGACTAGCTGATAATGGACTCGGATGGGCAGAGCGAATGATGCAGTGATGAGGGGCATGGATGAGTTCGGCTTTCTTCTGGGCAGGATTGCCCCATAACATGAATACAATAGGTTCCGCCCGCTCATTTAACCGCTTGATAATGGCATCAGTGAAGATCTCCCACCCTTTTCCTTTATGGGAATGGGCTTGATGTGCTCTTACAGAGAGCACTGTATTGAGCAGTAATACGCCTTGCCTAGCCCAAGACTCTAAGTTGCCATGGCTTGGAATGCTGCAGCCTAAGTCACTATGCAGTTCTTTATATATGTTGCGCAATGAAGGAGGGACATCGATGCCCTCCTGCACAGAGAAGCTAAGTCCATGAGCCTGACCCGGTCCGTGATAAGGGTCTTGTCCTATGATGACGACTTTTACATCTTGATATGCCGTATAATGAAGTGCATTAAATAAATGATGCATATCGGGATAGATGGTCTGGGTTTGGTATTCTTCTTTCAGGAATTGGCGTAATGCATCATAGTAAGGCTTCTGCAGCTCGTCTTGAAGCACGTCGGCCCAATCATTACGAAATATTGCCATGTTCAACCTCCTAGTATTTCAGGTTAGAATAACGACAGAAAAGATTTAGGAATGTTAGATTCAAAGCGCATCGATTTGCCCGTCACAGGGTGCTTAAATGCAAGTACATGTGCATGAAGACCGAGACGGCCTATCGCTTTAGATCGCGATCCGTACTTTTTATCTCCAACAATGGGATGCCCTATATCCTCCATATGTACTCTAATTTGGTTTTTGCGGCCGGTCTCTAGTCTAACCTCCAATAGGGAATATTGACGATTAGACTTTAATACCTTATAGTGGGTTACCGCATGTTGTCCGTCACCGGAGTGCGGGCTGGAATACATTTTCAATGTCTTGCTTTCTTTTAGCCACGATGAGATAGTCCCCTCAGCCTTGCGAACGGCTCCCTCAACTAATGCAATATATACCCGCTCCGTAACGATCTCCTTCCAAGCCTTCTGCATGGCTTGTTGAACAGGTTCTTGTTTGGCGAACATCATAACGCCGGAGGTGTCTCTATCCAGTCTGTGTAGGATAAAGATTCTAGCTTTAGGATCGTGATGTCTCACATGGGACATAAGCTGTCTATAGGCTGTGATGTCCTTCTCTTGGGGAGAAGCGATTGAGAGTAGACCTGCGTCCTTGTGTACGACGATTAAGGCTTCATCCTCATAGAGAATGTTCAGGCCGATCAGCGGAAGGGCTTCGATGGTGCGTTCCATATGAATTGTTACTCGTTGCCCGGGTGAGAGGAGATAATTAAATTGCCGTTCAGGCCGTCCATCCACTTTGACCTGTTCACGGCTCAACAGCGATTTAACAGCATTTCGTCCCATTGGCTTAAGTTGATCCAGCAAAAAGACAAGCAGTTCTGTAGGTTCAGTCACCGTAAACGATTTGGGTTGTTTCTGTTTCATTCTATAACCTCTTTCTATGATGAATCATCGATAGCACATTTAGTTTATATTCACTATATCGAATCCAGTTCGTAATAACAATTGAAGTGCAGATGGGCAAATGTATCATATAGGCACTAGATGAGTCAGGCATGCTTTGGTTACAATTAGCTTAGTCAATGTATCGTTGCTAATAAGTCGAGAACGTGTATAGTTATAAAGGGGAAACTTTACCTTTGTTTCGTTTGGGAGGGAGCCATATTGAGAGCAGTCCTAGTAGACGATGAACATCTCGCTCTAAATTATCTAGAGTATCAGCTTAAACAGTTTTCAAATGTGAATATTGTGGGTCAATACCAAGATCCAATGGCAGCTAAATTACATATTATAGACAACGATGTTGATGTCGTATTCCTGGATATTCACCTGCCCGAAATGCATGGCATCGAGTTGGCTGAGCAGCTGCTAGAGGTCAAGCCTGCTTTGCAGATCGTGTTTGTAACTGCCTATGATGACTACGCGATCAAAGCGTTTGAACTTAATGCCATTGACTATGTGATGAAACCGGTACAAACAGAAAGAATCTCCAATACACTTCAGCGAATAAACCTACCAAGTCCAATGCCGCCTGTTAATCCGTCGATGGAATCGCATAGCATTCGTATGAAGCTGTTCCGCCAAGTACTCATTGAAACAGAACCACATCAGTTTACGGCGATGAACTGGCGGACTACAAAAGCTCAAGAATTGTTCTTTTATCTTGTTCAATTTAGAGGGCAGCTTGTTCGCAAATCAACTCTCATTGAATTACTGTGGCCGGATTTTGAATATAGCAAGGCCTGTTCACAATTGTATACAACAATTTACCATATTCGCAAAACACTTCGGTCTGTAAGTCAGCACTTCACCATACGCAATGTGTCCCATGGATATTTATTAGAGATGGACAATGTCATATTAGATATTGATGAATGGCAATCATTTATGATGCGGGACCTCCCAATTACTGAGGAAACCATTGACGCATATGAAAGTCACATGCTGTTGTACAGTGGAGATTACCTGCAAGCCTACGATTATGTATGGGTCGAAAGCGAACGTCAACGTCTGAAAATGATCTGGCTTCGATATGCACTAAAAATAGCAAAGTGGTATGCTGAAAGCGATCAATTAGAAAAGGCCATCGACGCCTATCATAATATATGTGAGCATCACCCGCTAGCGGAAGAAGCCCATTTTGAACTCATGAAGCTTTATGCAGCTGACAACAATCATGTATCGGTGCATTGCCAATACCGGCTGTTGACGATTTGCTTACAGAAAGATTTGAATGAGAAGCCAAGTCCATACATTGTGGAGTGGTATCAACAATGGAAGGGGTTGCCCGAATAGTGAATTAGCATTGGGCATTCAATGTCAACAATACGACTTACGGGACACCCCTTATTTGGGTACGTTAAATGAGACCTTCGTGCCTTGTCCTAAGGTGCTTTCAATCCTCAGTCCGCGGTGTTGGCCGTACATTTGTTTTAATCGCCGGTTGGTATTCTGAAGTCCAATACCATTGTGATGACGCATGTCCATGTCGAGTAGCTGCTTTACCTTATCCTCACTCATGCCTACCCCGTTATCAGTGATGCATATCTCAATAGAATCCCGCGATTCGGTAATGATAATGGTCACCTCACCGCCTTGGATTCGTTGTAACACGCCATGGTTTACCGCGTTCTCGACCAATGTTTGAATCGAAAGCGGAGGTAACAGAAAGTGAAGCTGTTCATTAATATCCCAGATCACCTTAAGTCGTTCTCCGAAACGTTCCTTCTCTATATACAAGTAAGACCGAACCAAGGATAACTCCCGTGAAATGGCTACCAGTTGTTCCGAGTTGTGATGGTCAAAGCTTGTTCGCAAGTAATTACTGAATTCCAAAAGTAATCTTTGCATTTTGGATATATCCATCGTTCCAAGCGCGGCGATTGAATTCACAGTGTTAACTATAAAATGAGGCTGAATCTGAGCTTGAAGCCAAGCGGCTTCCAGTCGCAGAAGGTCCTCAGTTGATCGTTTTAATTGTGTTAATGCGAACACTCTGGATTGAAGCTCCATAGCATCGATGGGCCTCGTTACATAATCGTTGGCACCCGATTGAAAGCCGGCTAATATATCCTCTGAACGCCTGCGCGTAGTAATTAGTAGAATAGGCAGCTCGGACATACTAAAGCGTTGGCGTATGGCTTGGGTTAATTCGTATCCTGATACTTGGGGCATCGTGGCATCCGTAATAACTAGATCAAAGGATTGACGCTCGAGTATATCAAGAGCTTCTAATGCACTGGCAGCTCTAGTGATCTCGTAATGGTATGAAGCTAATAAATCAGTTAAGCTGCTTAAGTTGATGAAGTCGTCATCAACAGCTAAGATCCTTGGTTTACTACCTTTAGATTGTACTAACTGTACTGATTGCATATCGGTCATATCATCGGCTGCTGCTTTGGCAGCTGTAACCTCATCCACTGAAACGGTTGGTACTTGTTTAACAGAGCTGTTCTCTTCGTGAAGCGGAAGTGGGAACGTACCCACCGAGCCTTCACTAGCATTTGCTTGCTTAAGCACCGCAGCAGGGACTTCGGTCTGATTTTTGGCTCGGACAAACTGCTTGAACCCAAATGCGGTAAACCTCAGCAGCGTTGCAGATATCACCACTGACATCATAAGTGTGATCAACAGCAGTAGAAGATGCTCCGTTATAGTATGAACATGGTACCAGGCCAGCCTAATGCCGCTTATCGAGAGGATGAAAATCACTAGAATCATAAAGGTCTTTCGTTTTGAAATCATGAAAATACAGTCTACCTCAATTCAATCTATTCTCAAAAATACTAAAAATTGCTCGTCATAGCTCAATCATAACACGATCCGTAGAAAGAAATAATCGGATGAAAGAAATAATTGTAAATTTACCGGTGTACTGTTATATTTATGTTATAAGAATCCATTTCGAAATTAGTAATATTGTGCATTTTGAAATGGATTCGTAAGTAAATATTGTCACAAAATGTTGTTGTTTCAATGTTTTGCAATATCCATCAGCAAGCGGGCACGTAAATACTAGTTCAGGAAGGTTTACATGAAACTTAGATTTACAGCGTTATGTCTGGTATGTATCGGATTGATCATCTTTTTATTTCCTTGGTTGTCCGAAACCTATCATGACAATCAACAGCAGCTCCTATTGGAAGAATGGCAGAAGACGTTTGAAACGATAAGTATTGAAGAAGAGCTTCCGGAATCCGAATCGATAGAATCTATTGATGCGGTTCAAACGGTAAGTGAACCTATCATCACGGCAGAAGAACCTATTGAGATAACTAAGGATATGGAAGGCGTCCTTACCATTGATACTATCGAGCTGCAGATGCCGGTTCTCAAGGGCGCGACAGAAGAGCATTTGAGAACAACGATTGCGAGTATTGAAAATACAGGATCTCCGGGAGAGGTTGGAAACTTTGCCATCGCCGGACATCGGAATCGTACGTTTGGCAGTCATTTCAATCGTTTAGATGAGCTTGAGGCAGGGGACGCTATTGATTTCAATACGGGTGAGCAGATATTTCATTACGAAGTAACGGACAAGCTCTACGTAGAACCTCACGAAGTGTGGGTACTGGAGGCAGAAGGAACTGAGAAAGAAATTACGCTCGTAACTTGTCATCCGATAGAGACAGGCACTCACCGCCTCATTATTAAAGGGAAATTGATAGAAGCTTGATAGAGCCGCTGATTAATAATTTAATATGAAGTCATGAATCACTTCACGACAAAGGCAAATCTAATGAAAATTAGAGACGCAAAGCTATAGGGCCTTACTTACGCTTAGTAAGTTGGCAGCCAGTTTCCGAATAGAGGTGTATTTTTATGAAAAAAATAATGCTTTCTGTCTTGTTCATTTGCATGGTTTGTGTGAACATGCTCCCTCAAAGCATGGCATCATCAGCCGCATCGTACATTGATTTGAGCCAACAAGATCAGGGGATTGTCACCATCGACAAACGGCAGAAAGAACCATCAAAGCTTAAAGTAAGGATTAGCAAAGACGATACATACTATACTTACGATGTGACCACATATAATCACTATCCGCTTCAAATGGGCGTGGGAACCTACATTGTTATGGTTTTAGAGCAGGTGTCAGGGACAACTTATAAACTCATTGAGCAGCAGAACATCGATTATAAGGGGAACCAACCTGAAGCTGTATATTTACAATCGGTTCAGAACATTCAGTGGGATGAAACTAAGAATTTTGCGGAGAAAGCCGCTGAATTAACTGAAAAGGCGACTTCAGATGCGGAAAAGGTTTCCGCCATCTATCAATATATTATCAATAACATAACGTATGACACTATAAAAGCAAGCCAACTACAACCAGGTTATCTGCCATCTAATGAACAGACTTTCGAACAAGGAACTGGGATTTGTTACGACTATAGCTCATTATTCGCAGCGATGTTGAGAAGTATAGATATACCTGCCAAGCTAGTAATGGGGCATAAAGATGATATTGAAGTCTATCATGCTTGGAATGAAGTATTTTTGAGCGAAACGGGACAATGGGTCACGATAGATACGACATATGACGCTGCGCTCAACCAACATAATAAACAGACCTCGATGATCAAAGACCGCGGAAGTTATACTACTGAAAAGCAGTACTAAAGAATCAATTTTGCATTGATGTATGTTGTAGAAAGAATGGAAATTTACAGTCGAACGTTAGGAATGTTGCTAATATTGTGGTGGTTTTTGCGTTTTAGCCCATGATGAAACTGATCCAATATGACTGGCACACAAAGAACATGGACTCCAAATCGGAGAAAGTGTTCTTTGTGTGCCTTTTTTTGTATATAAATTGTATAGATATTCCATTTAATATATTAGATGGACTAATGTTTTGTTATGCAATATGACGGCTAAAGGGGGAAATGGATGGTAAACTAGGGAGCTGTATGAATTAGTTACTAATTAACTAAATAAGGAGGGATGTCACTTTTGAGATCGGATGGGATAAGAAGAATTGCCATGGTCATGGCTTTTCTGCTTGCTATACAAACAATGGGTGTTTTTGGGCTGTATACACCTGTTCAGGCCGCGGGCACTGAAATTAAAGAAAATATACTGACAAACTTGAAAGTGACCCTAACGGATCAGAATCAGTCCGTAACTGTATCGGTGTATGATCAACCCGAAGACATTGTATTAAATTATGATTGGGAGCAAGATGCGCAAGTAAGGCTTGATTACGACTGGGAGCTGCCTGCCAACCATGGATATACCGCCGGCTCAACTTTCAGTTTTAAATTGCCGGAGCAATTTAAGTTGTATTCTGGAAGCTTGAATTTTCCGCTGGATTCTGACGAAGGTCCCATGGGTACGTTCTCAGTTAATCACGTGACGAATCAAGCTGTCATGACGTTTAATGAGAAAATCGAAGAGCTAGATAATATTAAAGGTACACTCTGGTTCGAGTCCGAATTTAACAAAGAAACATTTGCGAATGAAGTGACGCAAGATATTGTTTTTGAAGTGAAGGATGAGCAATTTTATGCCTTCAAGATTCGCTTCAAGCCAGATGTAGACAGTAATATCAAGAAGTCAGGTGTTCCTCAGCCCGGGTATTTTAATGCCCAAACGATTAAGTGGGCGGTGGATGTCAACCGTGTTACCGAAGCGGTCTATGGGGCAGTTATCACGGATACGCTGCCGGATGGACTTGAATGGGTGCCAGACTCAATTGAGGTCTATGCGTTAGATGTCAAACTAAACGGAGAAGATACCGTTCACAAAGCATTGGACCCGACGGATTTTGCTGTAGAACCGTCAGATGATGGATCAGCTTTCAAGATCGAGCTTGGAACCATTGATAAGGCTTATCGAATCGTCTATGATACCCAAATTACCGATATGAGCAAGACAACATTTGTTAATACCGCTCATTATTCGTATGATGGAAACGCTGAAGGCGAAGAGGTTAATGCCACGGTCATGATTTTTAGAGGTCCTCACTTAGCTAAGAAATCAAGGATCTATGACCAAGAAACTCAAACTATCTTTTGGGAGATTGAGTATAATTACGACGAACAAGAAGCGGCTAACCCGGTGCTTGTAGATGTATTCGATGCTTCCCAGAGTATTGTGGCGGGTTCTTTCAAAGTACATTCTGTCATCCTGAATTCTGATGGCAAGGTAACGCCTGACCAAGAATTGGTTGAAGGGGACGATTACGAACTTATAGACATCGGACCCGGACATCCTTATGATGACGATGAGCACGGCTTTCAATTAACGTTCAAAGAAGCCGTTGATTCAGCTTACAAGATCTCTTATCAGACGAAACCTATCGACTATGTGAAACAAACGGATAACATTACGAATACAGCCATGAACGGAGATTCTAAAGTTGTCAGCGTAAGACAGATCAAACCGCTGGTCATCGCGATGACTTGTGGACCTTTTGATCATGCTGAGCAGACTGTAGGTTGGAATATTCAACTTCATGGTCAAATCAACGCATTAAATGAGGTTGTACTAACGAATACACTGGATAATCAATTGGAATTGGATCCAACATCGTTAATCATTCGGGATGCGAATGATGAAATCGTTGACTCTGCAGCTTATGATTTGATTTATAATGCGGCAGGGAATCCATCCTTGACCCTTCAATTTAATCAAGACATAACTGAGAAGTATTCGATTAGTTACTTGACGCATTATGAAGATCAAACAGGTGGAATCTCGAGTTTATCTAATCAGGCTTCAGTAGAATGGCTGGGCCATGAGGAATATTCCATTGATTCTAAGTCCGTGACACGAGATTGTGATATCCCAGTAAACAACATTAACAATAACGGATTTAAAACAGGGGATTACAGTGTTGAGGATAGAGAAATCACTTGGCAAGTAGGCGTGAATTACAATCGTATGACCCTTAATGATGCAATGGTGATCGACGAGTTGTTACAGGGACAGAAGCTAGTTGACAATTCAGTTGAAGTTCATCAGTTGCAAATTAAACCCGATGGTACGTATTCGAAAGCAGCACTGCTTGATCCTGCTGATTATGACAATCAAAGTACGGAGCAAGAGGTGAAAATCAGCTTAGGAGACATTGATGCGCCATACCTCATTACATTCAAGACATCGTATTCCGGGTCCTTGATTAAAGAGAGTCAGATTCATAATACTGCATACTTAATGAGCGGTGATGATCAAGTAGGCGAAGGTTTAACCGCACAAGTAACGATCCCGTACGGCGGAGAGCACGTCTTCAAAACAGGAGCGCAAGATGGCGGTCAAATTGATTGGAGCATTTACATCAATCGTGGGTTGTCCTACGTTGAGAAGGCTCGAATCATCGATCTGCCAAGCGATAACCAACAGCTGGTTGAGAACTCATTCAAATTATATACCACACATGTTGATGGGAATGGTAAGGTGACCAAAGCAGCAGAAGCTGCGGAAGATTTGTATTCGCTTTCTATTCTTACAGATGATGTGACAGGTACACAGTCCTTCGAGCTTGAGTTCAGTGACCCTATCAATACGGCATACATTCTGGAATACCGCTCTCTGATTGATGCAGAGGATGGTGAAACCATTAGTAATGACGTTCAATTTGAAGGGGAAAACGTAGATCAAGTCGAGAAGCTAGTAGAAAGTGAAGTGGTCGTAGCAACATCTTCCGGTGGTGGCACAAGCAGCGGCATCAATCGTAAATTAACGGTTGTTAAGGTCGATGAAGCGAATGCTTTACTTAAACTTTCAGGTGCATCTTTCACATTAGAACGTTTAAAAAACGCGGTCTGGGAAGAAAGAGGGACGGATACGACAGATGAGCAGGGCGAAATCGTGTTTGAGAAAATTGTGTCTGGCACGTATCGAATAACCGAAACGGCTTCACCTGCAGGTTATGAAATCAATACGGAACCGCTCGAATTTAAAGTGGTTTCAACCGAGGGTGACAAAGTCATCACAGTGAAGAATAAGAAGGTAACAGATCCAGAGGAACCACCGACAGACCCGGAAGATCCGAAGGATCCACCGACAGACCCGGAAGATCCGAAGG
>CAYUSG010000016.1:6393-8713 GCA_964447355.1 uncultured Paenibacillaceae bacterium | reverse complement strand
CAGACCCGGAAGATCCGAAGGATCCACCGACAGACCCGGAAGATCCGAAGGATCCTGATTCAGACGATCCTCCGAGAGATGGAGATGACTCAGATGATCCGACGAATGATCCAGATGACTCAGAGGATACACCGAGAGACAGTGATGATTCGGATGATCCGCGGGGCGAATCAGATGATTCAGACGATCCTACGAGTTCACCAGTTGATCCATCGGAAACGCCAAGTGTTATCGAAGAGGCAACGGATCCGCTTACTGATCCTGCTGAAGATGTGACCTTTACGATTACTCCTGAAGAAACACCGGCTGGAGGCTTAAATCAATTGCAAGAAGGTAGTGACAACGAAGAAGTTCAAACCATTGAGATCGAAGACGAAGACGTTCCTTTAGGAACCCTTCAGATGACGAATGGGACTGAAACGAGCATGCTGCCTAAGACAGGAGAAGGGAGTCGTCTTCCTTATTACTCCGTTGGTATGCTGCTTATGTTCACAGGAGTTTGGGTGTGGGCATGGGGCTCGCGTCGTAAAAGAGGTTTAACCCATTAATAACATGTTTTAATGACACAATTTAAGAATAGGATGACAATCGATAGGTGATTGTTCATCCTATTTTTTTTTGCAGCTATAGAAAAAGGCAAAAGCCAGGATGTGCCCGGCTTTTGCCTTTAACTAACTATCTTATTGTGAGATAAAGTTCGCTTGTTCTAACAGCTTTTTAATCATCATGACAGCTTCTGCACGCTTAATGAATGATTGCGGTTTGAAGCTCTGGTCTTCGTAACCGTTAATAATACTCATATTGGCAGCTAAAGTCACGGATTGAACAGCGTAATCAGAGATAGCATGCTGGTCGGTAAAATCTTCTGATTGAGGATCTTGATTATTCTGGAGTTTCAGGAACTCAATCACTCTTCCGAGGATCACAGCCGCATCCTGACGTGTAATCTCCGCATTAGGTTTAAATGTACCATCTTCATAGCCGTATACAAGGTTTAAGTCCACAACTGCTTTTAATGCTCCTGCGTACCAGTCACTTGAAGCAACATCGGAGAATTGTTGAATATGCGTATCGCTCGTATCCAGTCCTAAGCTGCGGGCAATGATCGTTGCAAACTCACCTCTTGTAATCGTCCCTTGAGGTTTGAACGAGTCATCTTGGTAACCATTTACGATCAGTTTGTCTCCTAATAATTCAATAGCTTCTTCTGCCCAATGTTGATCTATATCTGTAAAGCTTGCATCATTGCTGATAACAGTGTACATGGAGTTGCTATTGCGTTTTAATACAGCCACTTTCTTGCCGTCTATTGTAACAAATTCAGTAGGGACTGGAGCAATTGAACCATCAGCGTTAACGACAACACCTACCAACTTAGAGGCACTTACATCTTCTGTTAAGTCAAACGTACGATTTACATAGGTACTGCCAAAGTTGTTCAAGGTGTAAGATGACTCACCATTTGTTACTTTAATTGAAAAATCAACTATTTTTGAAGCCAGTTGTCCACTGTTTTCATTCATAACAGAAGCTGGTTTTTCTTCGATAGTCACTTGAACCTCTGCGTCAGCTGCATTGACTTCATCAATACCTAAGCCCTTTGCTGCATCCAAACTATTCACAATTGAAGCGGGCAGTGAATATTCAGCGCCGTCTGTTTTAATGATAAATACGTTCTCGTTATTATTGTTGGCTGCATCTTCTACATCTCTAACTTGAAGAGTGGCTCTTGCTTTTCCGTTGCTTGATGGCTGAACAGGCAGAACAAAAGCTTTAGCCTCTTTATTGTCTGCTAATTGTTGTTTGAATACTTCTTGTACTAATTTAACAACTGTGATGTCTGTACCATTCTCGTCTTTTTCAATTGTAGTGCTTACTTTTGATTGTGTTACTAATTTATCATCTGTTGGTGTGATGGGTTTCACTTGCTCTTGTTCTTCTTCTGTGCCAGCAGGTTCGTTCCCAGGAGATGGAGCTTGGTCATCATTATTACCGGCCCTAGTCAGTACAATTGAGTAGGTTTGTTTCGTAGTGTCATCTTGCGCCGTTACCTCGACATTTATCGTATTCTTGCCAACCTTCAAGCTGATGTCTGAAGAAGGTGTTCCGCTAGTTACAATGGTGTCATTGATTGTAAGTGTAGAATAAGCATCGTAAACATCTGCGGTGACGGTAACCGTTTTGGTGGTATTGCTAACCCTTGCAGTATAACGGGTTGTGTCTGATGAGAATGCAGGACTTAATGTTCCAGTGCTTAATGATAATCCGCTTAAGTTTGCATTGGTTGATGGAGCTGCGCGATTGATCGTAATGGTGTAAG
>CAYUSG010000016.1:0-6293 GCA_964447355.1 uncultured Paenibacillaceae bacterium | reverse complement strand
GCTGCGCGATTGATCGTAATGGTGTAAGGTTTAGTTGTCCCATCCTGAGCTGTAACTTCCACTGTGATCGTATTATCACCTTCATTTAAGCTAATAGGATCAGAGGCTTCACCGCTAATTGCACTCGTTTCATTAATTTTTAAAGTAGAATGACTATCATATACTTCTGCTGTTACAGAGATTCGGTCAACGTCATAGGACACGCTTGTATTGTAAGTAGTTTGATCAGCTGAGAAGCTGGGGGCCAGCGTTCCCGCACTAAGAGTCAAGGCTTTCAGATCGGCATTGGACGATGCAGGCTGCTGATTCTTAGCGACAGCTACGGGAACCATAAACGTTCCAACCATGAAAGGTCCGGAGCTTAAACTTAATGTATCGATGACTTGGTTCGTTGCAGTATCGATAACGCTCATATTATGTGAACTATAGTTCACCGTATAGGCCTGGCTGCCATCTTGTGATATCCCTATGACATAAGGTGAAGACCCTACGTTGATAGTTTCAATAACCGTGTGGTCAGAGGTCTGAATGACTGATACAGTGTTATCGTAGGCATTAGCCACATATACCTTGCTTTCATCGGGTAATACTTCAGTAGCATGGGGGCCACTCCCAACGGTGATGTTGCTTTCGACTGCATTCGTTGCAACGTCAATGACGGAGACGGTACCGCCCTTATTTGCAACATAAATTTTACTTCCGCTAGGATTGATCGAAAGTCCGTACGGGTTAATCCCCACATCAATTTTGTCTGGATTCAATTCGTCGGTAATTGTATCTAATATCGTCACTTTGTTAGCTGTTTGCTCTGTAAAATAGAGGTGCTGGCCTATTGTAACAAACGCTACAGGGCTACTTAGGTCGGAAATGGTTTTGATAACTTCTAGAGTACTAGTGTCAATAATAGAAATGGAACCGCCATACATATTCGCTACGTACGCTTTGCTGCCATCCGAATTAAAGGCAACTCCGTGAGGAGCATCCCCAACAGAGATCGTTGCAGCAACGGCATCATTCGTAGGATCTATAACTGAAACCGTATCGTCCCCCCTATTAGTAACAAACACCTGAGTTCCATTTGG
Organism: uncultured Paenibacillaceae bacterium; assembly: GCA_964447355.1. GTDB lineage: Bacteria > Bacillota > Bacilli > Paenibacillales > CAYUSG01 > CAYUSG01. The sequence continues at coordinate 5,211 of CAYUSG010000016.1, read as the reverse complement.
ATTAATGGCGGCGCTGTTAGGCTCCCTGCCGACTGTAATTTTGGCCTGTTCTATGGTGTTATTTACTAGATCTACTACATCTACAACACCACTAGAGTAGCTGGTTATGTACGCTTTGTTAAATACTGAGGCGTCACTAGACTTACTTGATTCTGCGAACACATTGGGCATCCACACACTGACTAACATCACGAAAAGCAGTAAATAAGTACCAGTTTTCTTCACTTTCATCTCTTGATCTCCATTCTTGTTGTAATAGGATAGTGCAATAATACTATTGAATTATATCACCTAAAAGTCGAAAAAATGTAGTATTTTGTTTGGTAGGAAATAAATAGTTTGTAAACGTTTTTTTATGTTGTTGTATGAATCGTGGGTTTGTTGGAAATAGTAATTTTAATTTAATCTGCCGCACATGTTTTGATCATATCTATTTCATATTTGAGCTGTACGATAAAGTCATACGAAGAAACCCACTTACTTGTAAAGGAGGATCGATGATGATACTATATCAGCTTGCCAAATGGGCCGAACAAAACACCCGGAAGCAACAGCAACAGGTTGCCAGCTCCCCCAATGCATCACTAGAACCTGTTGATTTCAAAGCTATTGAAGAAGCTGAATGGTACGATGTTCAGACCTTAAGAGACACGAAGCTCTGGATGAATGGCACCCTTGAGCATTGGATTTTACCGCAGGAAGACGATGCTTTGATGCCTCACAATGAATAGCTTTGCCCCCTTGCTTATTGAATAATAGTTGGACAGGCCTGTAAGGATTAAACTTTCGGGCCTTTTGTGTGTTAAAATAAACGAAGCATTGACCAACATTATGGATAAAGAGGGTTTTATAAGATGAACGTGGTTGTAGCCACTTTAAATGCAAAATATATTCATACCAGCCTTGCACTGCGCTATTTGAAGGCGTTCAGCCAAGATCGTTTCGATATTGAGATTGCGGAATACACCATTAAAGACCCCGCGATGAACATTGTAAGTGATCTATTCTTGAAACAGCCCGATGTAGTAGGCTTCTCATGCTACATTTGGAATATTGAAGAGACGATTACCGTCATGAATATGCTGAAGAAAATCATGCCAGAGCTTAAAATTGTGCTGGGCGGACCGGAAGTGTCTTACGATACGGAATTCTGGATGCAGCGGATACCAGAGGTTGATTTTATTGTGGTTGGTGAAGGTGAAGAGACGTTTGATCATCTGCTTCAAACGATTCAAGGGGATCAAAAATATCATTTTGTCTATGGGCTAGCTTATCGAAAAGGAGATGAGGTGATCGTCACTCCGCCTCGTCCGAAGCTAAATTTAGACGAGATTCCATCACCGCATCGATTTGAGTCAGACTTACCTGCGTTAGCCAATCGCGTCGTTTATTTTGAGACTAGCCGAGGGTGTCCGTTTAGTTGTCAATTTTGTCTGTCTAGTATTGAGGTAGGCGTAAGATATTTTGATATTGAACGGACTAAGCAGGATTTGCTCTACTTGATCGAGTCGGGTGCAAAGCTCATTAAGTTTGTTGACCGCACCTTTAACATTAAGAGGGATTATGCCCTGGAGATTTTTCAGTTCTTAATTGACAACCATCAAGGCTGTGTGTTTCAGTTTGAAATCACTGCAGATATTATGCGGCCTGAGGTGTTGAATTTCTTGTCTGAGCACGCGCCAGAAGGCATTTTTCGCTTTGAGATAGGGGTGCAATCGACGAACGAATTAACGAATAAGCTGATTCAACGCAAGCAGAACTTCGCTAAACTTACACGAACCGTTAACATGGTGAGAGAAAGTGGCAAGATCGATCAGCATCTAGATCTCATAGCTGGTTTGCCCGAAGAAGACTATGCCTCTTTCAGGAACACGTTTAATGAGGTGTTTGCTTTGGAGCCGGAAGAACTGCAATTAGGCTTTCTGAAAATGTTGCGGGGAACCGGGATGCGTAATACCGCCGAGCAATACGGGTATGTCTACATGGACCGAGCACCCTACGAGATTTTAGGGAACGATTTGCTGCCGTTCTCGGACATTGTTCGGATCAAAAGGGTAGAGGATGTCCTGGAGAAGTATTGGAATGCCCATCGCATGGATCGAACGCTTAAGTATCTTATTCAGCATGAATTCGAGACGGCGTTTGATTTCTTCCAATCCTTTGGCGATTACTGGGAGGAGCGAGGATGGCAACGCATTGGCCATCAGCTTGAAGACTTGTTCACGCGTCTGCACAGCTTCTTAAGTGAACGTCAAACGCATGACCTGCCAGTCATTGAGGGATTAATGAAGCTGGATTATTTCTTGAATCACAAGTATAAGCCACGTAAAATATGGTGGGATTTCCAGCTCAGTAAATCAGAATTAAATGCCATGCTGCAGGCATTTGCTTCGCAGCCTGACCAGGTGTCGGATGCATTCGCATCATTAAATGCAACGGAGAAAGAGCTGCACAAGCATGCAGTGGTTGAACAGCTTCCTTTCGATCTCGAGCTGTATTTGCAAGAAGGTAGAATGGAAAAATCGGTGATTACCGATCTATTAGTTTATTATCGAATAGACGAGCAGGATCAAGTTCAGTATTATACGCTAAAGCGCCAAGTTAGTATTTAACTGTTTTCATGACACGATTCTTGTAAAATAAGATTCAGAGTTTAAATTCCTAATGAAATAGTCTCAAATGCCAACGTTTTGAAAAAAATGAGCATTTGAGGCTTTTTTTGTGAAAATTTAACTTCAAAAGCATGAGGCAAACCCGTTATAATCAAGAGATAGAATAGTGTGAAGATTGTCGTAGTATGTAATATTTTGAAATAGTAGGAAGGAGAATCGGGATGATAGCGTTGAAGGATATTCGGGGAAAAGCGCTGCTGTGGAACGTGCTTATCGTATTCATCTTAAGTTTAATAGGTGGAGGTTCTGCATTAGCCAGCAGTGAGGTTACGCTGGAGAAGGGCAAGATGTTCCCGAAGTGGTCTTTAGGCAAAGTTGTAGATATTGAAACGGATTCACAGGGGAATATGTATGTGTTAAGTGAAGATGAAAGTATGGAACTGCAGGTGGCCTCCATCGAGGATGGCTACGGAGATCTGGACGCGCCCAATAAGATTCTTAAGTTTAATGCAGCTGGCAAGTTCTTAGGTTACATATCGCATTATGAGGTTGCAGGTGAGACCGAAACAAGCCCGTTATTGCCAGTGCACATAGCAGTCGATGATGCGGACCTTCTGTATATCTTTGGTTACACATTACAAGATGGGCCTGCAATATTTAAATTTAGTGCAGCGGGTGAATACATTGATCATTGGTCTTCTGAATCCAATACTAATGTGAGGGGCATCGATGTGGATTCAGCTGGTAGAATATATCTGCTAGAAGGTGCCGATTACTATACAGAATCAAGACCTGGTGTCGTCCCTTATAGTGCTGATGGAACACAAGGGACCGTATGGGATGCTGTATATAATGGAGCTGTTATGGGGTATGTTGACGAAATTTCCGTACTACCTAATGGGAAGGTTATTGTGCTAGAGGAAAGGAACATACACTTATTTGATCCATTCGCAGAGACAACGAACTGGGAGCACACTTGGGAACTGGATGAATCCATTGACTGGGCATATAAGATGGATGTGGACAGTGATGGTAATGTGTATGTTTATGATGATGGTGAGGCAAGTAAAATTCATCGCATCTCTGCGGATCAACTAACGGAAGTCACAACGGATACACTGATCGTAGAAAAATCTTATGAACTAGGTGATGTGGATTTTTATTTAGAGTCTATTAATGTATCTAAGAATGATCCAATGATCATTTACGGAGGTTTGGCCGGACAGGTTAAAGGCATGAAGATGGTTAACGACAATCAGACCTCTATCTTAGATGTGACGGATTTCTTGGCAGCCCCCTCTCTTTCAAATCCTATGGACGTAACTACGGATAGGGATGGTAACATTTATGTTGCTGAGGAAGTATGGATCTTCACAAGTACTTCTGAGCGACTTGAAACAGTAGTACACACATTCAATCCAGATGGTGAATATGAGGATACATGGTTCACAGGCTCTACCAACATGGTTGGTATGACGGTGGATTCTAGTACCGGATGTATTTATGCAGTGGGCTATTTGGAGCAGAGCCTCGAAATCCTCAATAGCTGCGGTGATCCTATATTTGATTTTGCTGATGACTTAGGAGATGTATCTTTTGAGACGTTCTATCCCATTGATATGGCTTACGGGACATCGGACCAAGCAGGTATCATCTATGTTCTAGATGAATATGGACGTGTGATCATGCTGGACGGTTCGGGAAACTCTGAGGGTGAATTCAGTATCCAAGAGGTAGGAACGGGACAGGGGTACGAGGCTTATGCGAACTCCATTGCCGTTGACAGCAAGGGACAAGTTTATGTCTTAGATTCATTGAACGCTAGTATTCATGCTTTCGAGCCAGAGGGCGAATATATCAGAACCATTGATCAAGGTGATTCTGAGAATCCATACTTGGTCAATGCTCAGGACATTGCAATAGATGCTGCGGGTAACGTATTTGTTTTGGAATCGGAGTTGCATCGTATTCTAGTATTTAATTCTGAAGGTGTTAAGGTAGGGGAGCTTGCGGGGTACGAGGATGAGTTCGAGAATGCTTTATTCGTTTTTCCAACAGCGTTAGCCATCAATGCAGAGGGCGATCTTATGGTTGTTCATAATAGTTATGAAAGCAACTATGGCAACGTGGAAGTAATAGGTCTTAATGTGATTCGCTCCGATTCAAGATTAGCTAAACTCGAGATTAATGGTGATGATGTATCAGACCAACTAGTAACTGGAGATACGATCACCTACACGGTTGGACCTGACGTCGAAGGATTGACAGTCACTGCAGTTGTGTACGACCCTTATGCAACGACTGATGGAGAGCCAGTTGGAAATAACGATAACGGATATAATGATGAATACAAGTACGAATTTACATTAAGCCCGGGCTATAATTCTTTTGAATTAAATGTATGGGCAGAAGACGGAAGTCACAACACATACACCTTAAACATATATAGAGAGTCTTCACCTGCCAATGGTTATGTGTACCATAGTGCATTTGGTTGGGTTGGAACAGATTCCATATATATGATACCTAATGATGTAGCGGTCGGGGAATTTTTAGCGTATAACAGCCAGTATGAATACTGGCTGTTATACGCTAAAAA
>CAYUSG010000015.1:21917-37934 GCA_964447355.1 uncultured Paenibacillaceae bacterium | reverse complement strand
CTGTGAAGGGGTAAACTTAGGAACCGCCAAGTACCGAACGGTATGCTTGGTGGTGTGGGAGGTCGGCTGATCAATTAATGTTCAGCCTCCTACCCGATTTGTCATGATTGACTAGCATATGTTTCATTATGGAACACTATGGTATAGAATGGAAACTAATAAGAAGCGAAGGGAGACTCATTACGATTGTGAATCAAACTTTTGAACAAGACTATGTCGATCAAATCCGTTTGCATGTGCTGCCAACTAAGCGTTATAAGACATTCGCTATTTCAGTATACTTCGGTATCCCGCTTCAAGAGGCCACGGTGACTAAAGCAGCGTTAACCCCTTTTGTGTTAAGAAGAGGCAATAGCGAATTTCCTTTAACGAAACAATTTAGAGAACGTCTCGATGATCTGTATGGTGCTGGTTTCGGTTTCGATGTTTACAAACGAGGAAACTATCAGATCATTCAATTCAGAATGGACATCATTAATGATCAATTCGTAGCATCGGAGAAAACTTCGCTGCTGGAGCAAGCGATACATTTTATGGGCACAACGTTAACTTCCCCGGCCCTGGACAATGGAACGTTCAATAGCAAGTATGTCACAGCTGAGAAAGACACGCTGCAAAAACGATTAGAGTCGATCATCAACGATAAAATTCGTTATGCTGCTGAGCGATGTATTGAAGAAATGTGCCGTGATGAAGTGTATCGAATCCATCCTCTAGGAAGACAAGAAGATTTGGCAGACATTAACGCCGATAATTTATATACCTCTTATTTAGATTGGCTGCAGCATGCGGTCATTGATCTATACGTTGTAGGGGATACAAGCTTAAGTGACGTGAAGCAGTGGGTGCAGGATGCGTTCAAATTAAAGCGAACTCAGCCTGCGGATTACACACCAGTTAACACATCTCATCAGGTTAGAAGCATTCATGAGGTTGTTGATGAGCTTTAGGTCAAGCAAGGTAAGTTGAATTTAGGTCTGCGTTCGAATATCAAATATGGCGATGACGCATATCCGGCCATGCTGCTTTATAACGGAATTCTAGGGGGATATCCGCATTCCAAGCTGTTTGTGAATGTTCGTGAGAAGGCGAGTTTAGCTTATTATACATCGTCTAGATATGACGGTCATAAAGGTCTTGTAACCATTCAGTCAGGTATTGAAATTAACAATTATCAGAAGGCCGTGGATATTATTAAACAGCAGCTTGAATCGATGCGGCAGGGAGATATTTCGGACTTAGAATTGAATCAAACGAAAGCGATGATAACGAATCAATTAAGGGAGATGCAGGATTCAGCATTTGATACGATCGCTTTTGATTTCAACACCGTATTATCTGGCAGAAAACGACGGGTGGAAGACCTTATTCTAGCTGTTGGACAAATAAACCGAGAACAGATTAAACAAGCTGCTGAACAAGTTGAGCTAGACACGATCTATTTTTTAAGAGATCGAAAAGGGGAGGCTTAAGTTAAAATGCAGACGATAACATACGACCGTCTCCAGGAGAATATGATAACAGAGACATTAGATAACGGGTTGAAGGTATTTATTTTACCAAAGGAAGGCTTTCAAAAAACGTATGCTACGTTCTCTACGAAGTATGGTTCGATTGATAATCATTTTCAGGTGGAGGGTGAGGCAGCACATAAAGTGCCTGACGGCATAGCTCATTTTCTAGAGCATAAGATGTTTGAAGAGCCAGAAGGCGATGTCTTCTCGACATTTGCTTCTAAAGGGGCTTCTGCCAACGCATTTACGAGCTTTGACCGCACGTCATATTTGTTCTCAGCAACAGAACACCTTGAAGAAAACTTATTAACGTTGATTAATTTTGTGCAGCGCCCTTACTTCACAGATGAGAATGTCGAGAAAGAAAAAGGGATCATTGGACAGGAAATTACGATGTATCAGGATAACCCGGATTGGAGGTCGTATTTTGGCCTGATTGAAGCGTTATATCAGGTGCATCCCGTGCACATTGACATCGCCGGAACGATAGATTCGATTGCTAAGATTGATAAGGAAACACTATATACGTGCTACCATACCTTTTATCATCCTAGCAATATGGCTTTGTTCGTCGTTGGCGGAGTGGATGCGCAGAAACTGCTTGATCTTATAAAGGATAATCAGCAGCAAAAGTCCTTTGAGCCGGCAAAGCCGATCACTCGATTCTTTGAGACTGAACCTGCGCAGGTGAAGCAATCCGCCATGCAAATCACATTACCCGTATCATTGCCAAAGTGCCTTATGGGTTTGAAAGAAGCAGATGTCCGAGAAACTGGGCCAGCGCTGTTGAAGAAAGAATGCACAACCAAATTACTGCTTGATTTAATCTTCGGTCCCAGCTCGAAACTGTATCAAAGCTTATACGATGAAGGCTTAATTACGGATAATTTCGGAAGTGAGTATAACGCCTATCCAGGGTTTCAATTTTCAATGGTAGGCGGGGACACCAAAGATCCAGCACGGATGCAGGATTTGATCAAAGCCTACGTAGAGGAGTTAAAGGCCAAAGGCATTGACGCGGATGATTTTGAAAGAAGCCGTAAGAAGAAAATTGGACTATTCTTGCGAATGATGAATTCACCAGAAGCGATAGCAAATGAGTTCACTAAATATTTGTTCAGAGATATGGATTTGTTCGAGGTGTTAACCATCTATGAACAATTGACATTGGAAGACGTGAATTCTCGGTTAAAGGAGCATTTCGATTGGCAGCAGCTGGCTGTTTCGATCGTTCAAAGTGAAGCATGATGAATAGTAAAGCTTTATCAGACATGACCGTGCTTATCACCGGCGGATCTCGGGGCATCGGTTCAGCTATTGCTGAACGGTTCGCTACGATGGGCATGAACCTTATCATTCATTACCATCGCTCACATGAAGCCGCTAACGAAACCGCGCGTCGCTGTATAGCCTTGGGAGCCAAAGTGATGACTATTTCAGCCGATATTCAGTCGAAAGACGAGCTTAATCGCATGAAAGAGAAATTAGAAACCCTTGGTATGATGCCTGATATCCTAGTGAATAATGCAGGTGTTGCACATTACGGTTTATTGAGTGATGTCACAGAGGCGCAGTGGGATGAAGTGATGAATATTAATTTAAAGGGCGTATTTTTATGCAGCCAAATGTTTATGCCGCATATGATTCAGCAAAAGTTTGGGCGCATTATTAATGTCAGCTCGGTCTGGGGTATATCAGGTGCTTCGTGTGAAGTGCTGTACTCAGCGTCTAAGGGCGGCGTAAATGCCTTTACGAAAGCTCTTGCTAAAGAACTAGCCCCCAGCGGTATTACGGTAAATGCAGTTGCTCCAGGCGCTGTTGAGACAGCTATGAATGATCACCTTGATGGTAAGGAGAAGAAATCACTTGAACAAGACATTCCGGCGGGTCGATTTGCTCAGCCTGAAGAAATCGCTTCATTGGTTTATTTCATTGCCCTGCCCGAATCCAGTTATATTACCGGACAAATCATTAGTCCTAATGGAGGGTGGCTTACATAAGTCACCAGTTGTCTTGACGCATAAAGCATTCAGAGTTTGCAGACATTACTAGATGTCACATTAAGAATCGATTAGAGAGCTAAATAGCTTGGTTAAATCGATTCACCTGAACTCAATCATAAGGAGGATTATGACTCATGAGTACAGTTCTAGAGACATTCGACAAATGGAAGACGTTTTTGGCTGAACGTGTGAATGCGGCTCAAGCTGCGGGAATGAGCGATGATATGATCGCAAAACTGGCATTCCAAATCGGTGAGTTTTTGGATGAAAAAGTGGATCCCAAAAACAATGAAGAACGTTTATTGAAAGAACTTTGGGATGTAGCTTCTACAGAAGAACGTCAAACAATGGCGAAATTAATGGTCAAGTTAGTGGATCAATCCTAAGGTTTATGTATGGAGAGAGCCTTCCAATTGGAGGGCTTTTCTCCAACTTATTGCGATAATTATTGAAAAAGTTTACTGTACTCGGAAGGAATATAGCGAATATTGTAGAAATTAAGTTGTTGAGAACTGTTATACACATATCCATACTTTAAGACACACTGAGGTGTTCGCTGTATGCAATATAAACAGTGGTATATGGAGTACCGCATACATAATAATAGACCTGGTTTATTAGGAGACATTGCCTCATTAATGGGGATGTTGGAAATTAATATCCTTACGATTAATGGTGTGGAAGATAAAACACGAGGTATGTTACTGGAAATTAACGATGACGACAAAATTCAACTTTTGGGCCAACTGCTTACGAAAGTAAGCAATATTACGGTAACCGCCTATAGGGCTCCTAAGCTGGTTGATATACTTGCAGTAAGGCATGGTCGTTATATTGAACGGGATTTCGACGATCTCAAAACCTTCAGATTTACACGAGATGAGTTGGGATTGCTTGTTGATTTTCTCGGTGAGATTTTCAAGCAGGAAGGCAACCAATTAATTGGCTTACGCGGAATGCCGCGTGTAGGCAAAACAGAATCGATTATAGCCGGCAGTGTTTGTTCCAACAAACGTTGGACCTTTGTTTCATCAACGCTTCTTAGGCAGACCGTAAGGAATCAGCTAAGTGAAGACGAATTTAATCCGAATAATATTTTTATTATCGATGGGATTGTCAGTACCGTTCGTTCGACGGAGATGCATCATCATTTACTTCAGGACATTATGGAGATGCCGGCGACTAAAGTCGTTGAGCATCCAGATATTTTCGTTAGGGAAACAGAATATACATTAGATAGGTTTAATTACATTGTTGAACTTCGGAACACACCAGATGAAGAAATAACCTACGAATCCTTTACCAATAATTTAGATGGCTTTTAGCGGGGGGTGAACTTGTGTCGGATCTAGGGCAATTATTAAAACAAGCAAGAATGGAAAAAGGTATATCACTAGATGAGCTTCAAGATGTAACCAAAATTCGAAAAAGATATTTAGAGGCGATCGAAGAAGGTGATTTTAAGGCACTGCCAGGTAATTTTTATGTCAGGGCTTTTATTCGTACATACGCTGAAACTGTAGGTTTGGATCCGAACGAGGTGCTGCAGCTGTATGGAAATGTAATCCCTTCCCCTACTCCGGAATCGAATGCGGAACCAGTAAGACGTAAACCTAGATCAAATCGTAAGACTGAACGATGGTCCAAGTTGGCATCTTCTATTTTATTCTGGGCTTTTCTTATTTTAATCATTGCAATTATATGGTATTACTTTTATGCATCTTATGATGGAAACGATGGAAAGAATGTAATGGAGAATGCCGACCCGATTACGGAGAATAGTGAACCGCTGGAGAAGATCCCTGAAGAGAATCCACAGGTTCCCGATGAGCAGCCCGCCCCTGATCCCGAGCCTGAGCTTGAGATCAAGCCAGCAGTGACGTTAGAGAATCAATCCGGCAGCACTTACACATACAAGATCGAGAATATTGAATCACTTGAGGTCGAACTTTCGTTCACAGGCGAGTGTTGGGTGCTGATTAATGAGAATGATGCGAATGGCAAATGGTTGTATGAGAAAATTCATAAAGCGGGAGAGACCTATACATGGAGCGGGGACACACCTCTAAGGGTGCGTCTAGGCAATGCAAGGAACGCTCAAGTGAAGGTCAATGGCATCGATTTAGAACCTATTGATTCCAGCAGTCCAGCAAACCTTATGTTAACGTGGACACCTGTGTCATCCGAAACTTAAACGAGAGCTTATAAGAGGCATTCCTTTGCTGAGGGGATGTCTTTTTTTTGTGGGGAAATATGGTATAATGCTCTGTGATTAATGAAATGAACATATTTGAAAGGTGGAAATGAACTATGGCATCCGAATCTTCATTTGATATTGTTTCCAAAATTGATATGCAGGAAATGAGCAACGCCATTGATCAGGCCGAGAGGGAAATTGAGAATCGCTTTGATTTTAAAGGCAGTAAAAGCAGTATCAAGCTTGAAAAAGATGAACTTGTGATCACCTCTGATGATGAATATAAATTAAAAAGTGTGATTGATATCCTTCAATCCAAAATGGTTAAACGAGGCGTATCGATCAAAAATTTAGATTATGGCAAAATTGAACCCGCTGCCTCAAGCACTGTACGTCAGCACATTAAATTAAAGCAAGGCATTGATCAAGAGCACGCCAAAAAAATTAATATCCTCATTCGTGATTCAAAGCTAAAAGTTAAAAGTCAAATCCAAGGGGACCAAATTCGAGTGACGGGAAAAAGTAAAGATGATTTACAGCAGGTTATTCAATTGTTAAAAGGCGAGGATCTTGGCCTTGAACTTCAATTCGTTAACTTCCGTTAGTGCTTTGACACCCTATAGGGCTTGTATTATACTTTGTTAAGAATCAATTTAGGCAAATAGCATGGGGGATGTCATAACATGAGTGAAAAGGTTAAGGTCGTAACCTTAGGTTGCGAGAAAAATTTAGTGGATTCCGAGATCATGTCCGGCTTAATTGACCAACGAGGATATTCCCTTGTGGAGGATAATGAAGAAGCAACCGTCATCATTGTGAATACGTGCGGATTCATTGATGTTGCTAAGGAAGAATCGGTTAATACGATTCTAGATATGGCTGATTTGAAAAAGACAGGTTCGCTGAAAGCCTTAATTGTTTCAGGCTGTCTTACACAGCGCTATAAAGAAGCGTTAATGGAGGAAATGCCAGAAATCGATGGTATCGTTGGCACGGGAGATTTTAATAAAATTAATGATATTATTGATCAAGCACTCGAAGGCAAGAAGCCGATTCTGATCGGAAATCCTGTGTTTAACTACGAGGAGGCCTTGCCTCGTCGTGTCACAACGCCTCGTTATACAGCCTATGTTAAAATTGCCGAAGGCTGTGATAATGCATGTACGTTCTGCAGTATTCCAATCATGAGGGGCAAATTTAGAAGCCGCAGTATAGAATCCATTATTGCTGAAGTTGAACAACTGGCTGCACAAGGTGTTAAGGAAATTAGTTTAATTGCTCAAGACTCTACGAACTATGGTACGGATTTATATGATCAATTTATGCTGCCTGCATTAATGAATCGTGTCAGCGAAGTGCCAGGAATCGGTTGGGTGCGACTGCACTATGCATACCCTGGTTTCTTCACTGATGAATTAATTGAGACAATTGCAAATAACCCTAAAATCTGCAAATATATTGACATGCCGCTGCAGCATAGCGAAGATTCAATCCTCAAACGGATGAGAAGACCCGGCAGACAAAGAGATGCAAGAGAACTCATTAACAAAATCCGCAGAAGTATACCGGATGTGTCCGTTCGTACATCTTTAATTGTAGGTTTTCCTGGTGAAACCGAAGAGGACTTCCAGAAGCTTTGTGAGTTTGTGAAAGACGTAAAATTCGATCGCTTAGGGGTATTCGTTTATTCGCAAGAGGAAGATACACCGGCTTCACGCTTGCCTGATCAAGTGCCGGACGATGTGAAAGAGTTTCGGGCGAATACGATCATGGAGATCCAACGTCAGGTTTCTGATGAGTTAAGCGGCAGACATGTAGGTAAAGAGATGGAAGTGCTTGTAGAACGCTATGACGGACGAAACGATGTATACATCGGACGGTCCCAATACGATGCGCCGGAAATTGACGGTGAAGTATTCGTCTCTGGCGGTAAAGCGAACATCGGTGAGTTTCAAAAAGTACGTATTACCCATTCCTTTGAATACGATTTGTCTGGGGAGGCCGTATCATGAATCTAGCCAATCGAATCACTTTGGCACGGATTTTTTTGGTTCCTATCATCATGTTCTTTTTGCTGGTCAATTTGAATTTGCCAGAAATCCGAATGTTTCAGTTTGAGATTACGTATAATCAAATTATAGCCGCTTTAATTTTCATTATTGCGGCTAGTACAGATGGATTGGACGGGTATATTGCACGAAAGAACAAAATGGTAACGAATCTTGGCAAGCTGCTGGATCCTTTGGCAGACAAATTACTGGTTGCCGCTGTACTGATCTCTTTAGTAGAAATGGATAAGCTGGATGCTTGGATCGCGATCGTTATTATTAGCAGGGAATTTGCTGTAACGGGTCTGCGTCAGGTCGCTTTGCTCGATGGTAAGGTTATGGCTGCAAGCAAATGGGGCAAATGGAAAACGGCGATTCAGATTACGGCCATCATTGCACTGTTGATTAATAACTTCCCATTTGCGTTGATGAATTTTCCATTCGATTTAATAGCAACTTGGTTAGCTGCACTCATTACGATTTATTCGGGTATCGACTATTTTGTCAAAAATAAAAATGTTATTCCAATACAGTAGGGGAAACCCTATTGTTTTTGTGTAGCCAGAACTAATTGAATGGAGGCGGTGCAGCGGATGAAAGCGGAGATTATTGCTGTAGGCACAGAGTTATTGCTGGGACAGATTGTGAATACGAATGCTCAATTTTTGGCTGAGCAATGTGCACAGCTTGGTATTGATATTTATTATCAAACGGTAGTCGGTGATAACCGCACAAGGTTATTAGAATCATTTAAACTAGCAAAGTCGCGTTCCGATTTAGTCATATGTACAGGGGGGCTTGGCCCAACTCAGGATGATATCACAAAAGATATGCTTGCTGAATTTGTAGGCAAGTCATTATACCTGCACCAGCCTTCAATGGACAAAATAAACGCCTTGTTTCAAAATCGAGGCAGGCATATGGTTGAGAGTAATAAGCGGCAGGCACTGATGATTGAGGACGGTACTCCGCTGCATAACGAAGTAGGGTTAGCTGTAGGGACAGCCTATACATACGAAGGCACACACTTTATTCTGTTACCTGGACCTCCAAGAGAAATGAAGCCAATGTTTAGCGATGAAGTGATTCCATGGATCCGTAAGCAGTATGAGGAATTAACCCCGCTTTTTTCGAAAATGTTAAAGTTTGCCGGGATCGGAGAATCTACTTTAGAACATCAACTTCTAGATTTAATCGAGAACCAAGAAGATCCTACGATAGCACCTTATGCTAAGGAGGGTGAAGTGGCTGTAAGACTTACTACTCGAGCTAATAATCAAATGGAAGCTGATGCAAAGTTTCTAGCCGTTGAGCAAGACATCACAGCAAGAGTAGGGGAATTCCTATATGCTTCGTCGGATATTAGCTTGGAAGAGCAGCTCGTCGGTATGTTGTCTCATAAAGGATTAACTCTATCAGCTGCAGAGAGCTGCACAGGCGGCTTGTTTGCTGAGATGCTGACTGCAATCCCAGGCAGTTCATCGGTGTATAAAGGGGGCGTAATCTGTTACTCCAACGAAGTGAAGCAGAACGTGTTAGGTGTACCTGAAGAGGTATTATCTGAGCATGGTGCTGTTAGTGAACAAACGGCCGAGCTGCTTGCAGAGCATACGAATCGCTTGCTTGGCACAGATATTACAATCTCTATCACGGGGGTAGCAGGTCCATCGGAATCAGAGGGCAAACCCGTCGGACTAGTATATATAGGCTTGAAGCACAAAGGAAAGCCAGTTGAGGTTGTTTGTAACATGTATTCTGGCAATAGAGAAACCATTCGCTTGAGGGCTGTGAAGACGGCGTATACAATGATATGGAAACTCGTAAAGGAGCTGGAGTAGAAATTTTTATTGTAATTGCGTCTTAGCTTCACTATAATAAAAGAAACGGAAGCACCGTAACGAAGATGATCGCTTTGTTACGGTTTTTTTGTGGGCATATGAATAAAAAACGAATGTATGTTCGAAAAAATGCTTGGCAATCTCACCGAAACAAGTTATCATATATCTAGAATGAGAAAAGGGAAGTGAGTTTCTTGACAGATCGTCGCGCTGCATTAGAAATGGCATTGCGCCAAATTGAGAAGCAATTCGGTAAAGGTTCTATTATGAAACTGGGAGAATCCACACATACGCAAGTTGAAACCGTACCAACGGGTGCGCTAGCACTAGATATCGCCTTAGGTATCGGGGGATTTCCTAGAGGGAGAATTATTGAAGTATATGGGCCGGAATCATCAGGTAAAACAACCGTCGCGCTTCATGCGATTGCAGAAGCTCAGAAGCTAGGCGGACAGGCCGCATTTATTGACGCTGAGCATGCGTTAGATCCGCTTTATGCTAGCAAATTAGGTGTTAATATTGATGAACTTCTATTATCTCAACCCGACACGGGCGAGCAAGCACTAGAAATTGCAGAAGCACTGGTCCGTAGTGGAGCGGTAGACATCATTGTTATAGATTCGGTTGCTGCGTTGGTACCTAAAGCAGAAATTGAAGGCGAAATGGGAGATTCACATGTGGGTTTACAAGCTAGACTTATGTCCCAAGCGCTTCGTAAACTGTCCGGCGCGATTAGCAAATCCAAGACCATTGCCATCTTCATTAACCAGCTTCGCGAGAAGGTTGGTATTATGTTTGGTAACCCAGAGACTACCCCGGGTGGACGCGCCTTGAAGTTTTACTCTTCAATCCGCTTGGATGTACGCCGAGTTGAAACAATCAAACAAGGTAACGATATGGTAGGTAACCGTACGAGAATCAAAGTGGTGAAGAATAAAGTAGCTCCTCCATTTAAGCAAGCAGAATTGGACATCATGTATGGTGAAGGTATCTCTAGAGAAGGCAGTATCGTGGATATGGGGACTGAACTCGATATCGTGAATAAGAGCGGAGCTTGGTATTCCTATGAGGGTGAGCGATTGGGCCAAGGTCGAGAGAATGCAAAGCAGTTCCTAAAGGAACATCCTGAAATTGCGTTGACGATCGAGAATAAAATTAGAGAAGCTTGCGCTATTACGCCATCGCAAGGCACGCCTAGCGTTGACGAGGAAGATGAAGATTTAGCACTGTCAGAATAATCGTTGGATAAAGCACCTTCCATGGAAGGTGCTTTCTTTTAGTCTAGAAGGGATGAACAAACATGCAGAATGAGGAATCGTCCTCCACGCATCGACATGGCCTTATTACTAAGATAGAACAGCAGAAACAGCAAAAACACCGATTTAACATTTATATAAACGATGAATATGCCTTTTCTGTTCATGAAGATGTATTAGTGAAGTTTCGACTGATGAAGGGGCGTATGGTAGATACTGGAGATATTGAAACGATTTCGGCAGAAGAAGAATTTCAAAAAGCTTACCACAAAGCCCTGCTATATTTGGCGAGAAAACTGCGTTCGACCCAATCAATGCGCGTTCATCTGGAATCCAAAGGCTTTGAAGCAGGTATTATCGATCAGGTCATTGGCAGATTATTGGATGAAAAATTGCTGGACGATCATCTATACGCAGAACAGCTTGTGAGGCATCGTATCATGCACCAGAAGAAAGGGAAGCGCTGGGTGCAGCAAGAATTGTCTCAAAGCGGAATTGATAGTGAAGCAGTGGCTGCAGCCATGAATCATATCGATACTGAAGCTGAGTTTGAAATAGCTTCCCAATTAGCTGCGAAGAAGTGGCGTTCGCTTCGTGGAGACCTGAAAGGAAAGAAACAGAAAACAGTGATGTACTTAGCTAGAAGAGGTTATGGGTATGATTTGATCCATTCCATCCTTTCGCAGCTGGCTTCAATGCCTGAAGATGAATTAGAAGAATAATGGCATTTCTCGAAGTTAAGAAGTCAACTTGATTAATCCCTAATTAATTAACGGCATTAATAATTAATGTGTCGAATAAATGAATGATTCCGATCATATAATGTCGAATGTTAATGGATTTTGGTGGATAGAAAGCGGTGAAGACGCTTTTTGGGTGCATTGAAAAAGCGAAAAGAAAGCAGGATACAATAGGTATGTAAATGCTTACACATCCTATGCTTGACAAGCTTTCTACGATAAAGATACAATAATAATGTATTTTTTTCATTAATGAATTAGAAGTGTAAGCCATTACACGCTTTTAATTCAACCTTTCATACCTCGCCAATTTTGTGCATCGAGTTTGCAAGTTTGCTAAGAAGTATGGTTTGAAGGTGGATAACCTTTGGGTTATCATTGCTGACAGATTGTAATTTGGAATGCATTGAAAATGCGAATGTGGAAACGTAGGAATCTGAACAATTAAACATGAAAATCCCAAAGCTCATACTTGGAGATCAACGAGGAGGTGAAGAAGATGGATCCACTCTTCTGGATTATTACTCTCGTTGTTGGTGTAGTATGCTTAGGGATTGGATATTTTATCCGCAAGTCTCTTGCTGAAGCCAAGATTTCTAGTGCTGAACATGCTGCTAGCCAGATCGTTGAGAATGCCAAGAAGGAAGCAGAGGCGCAGAAGAAAGAAACTGTTTTAGAAGCGAAGGATGAAATCCATAAGCTGAGAAATGAGGCTGAAAAAGACATTCGTGACCGTCGTAATGAGATTCAACGACTGGAAAGACGATTGTTGCAAAAAGAGGAGTCGCTGGATAAGAAATTAGAATCTTTAGAGCGTAAAGAAGAGAAACTTGCCAACAAAGAGAAGCGAATTGAAGAGACACAATCCCAGATTGACTTGATTTATAAAAGTCAAGTAACTGAGTTGGAACGTATCTCCAACTTAACAGTTGAAGATGCGAAGCAAATGATCTTGTCGAATGTCGAACAAGAGGTTCGACACGAAACAGCACAATTGATTAAAGAAATTGAACAGCAAGCTAAGGATGAAGCTGATAAACGTGCACGAAATGTTATCGCACTTGCGGTGCAACGATGTGCTGCTGACCATGTCGCCGAAACTACAGTATCTGTAGTTGCACTTCCGAATGAGGAAATGAAAGGTCGGATTATCGGTCGAGAAGGGCGTAACATTAGAGCACTCGAAACACTAACGGGTATAGACTTAATTATTGATGACACGCCAGAAGCTGTTATCTTATCTGGATTTGATCCGATTCGTCGGGAAATTGCAAGAACAGCTTTGGAACGATTAGTTGCTGACGGCAGAATCCATCCAGCCCGAATTGAGGAAATGGTGGATAAAGCGCCAAAGGAAGTCGACGAGCGGATTAGAGAATATGGTGAACAGTCTACGTTTGAAGTAGGCGTTCATGGCTTACATCCAGATTTAATTAAGATTATGGGACGTCTAAGATTTAGAACCAGTTACGGTCAAAACGTCTTGAAGCATTCAATTGAAGTAGCTCATCTGACAGGTTTAATGGCTGCAGAGCTGGGTGAGGATGTGACCCTTGCTAAGCGGGCGGGTTTATTGCATGATATCGGTAAAGCACTGGATCACGAAGTAGAAGGATCACATGTCGAAATTGGCGTTGAAATTGCAAAAAAATACAAAGAACATCCAGTTGTTATTAACAGTATCGCTTCCCACCATGGAGACACAGAACCAACTTCAGTAATTGCAATGCTGGTTGCTGCAGCAGATGCATTATCTGCCGCAAGGCCAGGTGCGCGTCGCGAGACACTTGAGACTTACATTAAACGTCTTGAGAAACTTGAAGAAATTTCTGAATCGTTTGAAGGCGTTGAGAAGTCATATGCGATCCAAGCCGGACGTGAGGTTCGTATCATGGTACAGCCTGACAAGATTGATGATACAGAAGCATTCCGCTTAGCTCGTGATATTACCAAAACGATTGAGTCTGAACTGGATTACCCAGGTCACATTAAGGTAACAGTTATTCGTGAGACACGAGCCGTGGAATATGCAAAATAATAAGACCAGAATAAAAAGTGGCTGATAAAGCCACTTTTTATTTGTGAAGATTGAATCGATGAAGGAGGGGATCCTTATTAGAGTTTTATTCATGGGTGATATTGTGGGAGCTGCTGGTAGGAAAGCACTAAAGTCAACGCTGCCGTATTTGAAGCAGAAGTTTCAACCGCATATCATTATTGTTAATGGAGAAAATGCTGCAGGAGGCAGGGGCATTACGAAGAAAATTGCTGAAGAATTTTACGAACAGGGTGTTCATGGTATTACGATGGGAAATCATACTTGGGACAACAAAGAGATATTTGATTTTATTGATGATGAGCCTAAACTCATCCGTCCAGCTAATTTTCCACTGGATACTCCGGGCCGAGGTTATACGATTATCAAGACGGCTTCTAAGGAATTAGCTTTAATCAATCTTCAAGGCCGCACCTTTCTACCACCGCTGGATTGTCCATTTGAGAAGGCTGACAGCTTGATTGATCACATCCGTAAAAAGCATAAGTGCATATTCGTGGATTTTCATGCAGAAGCGACCTCCGAGAAAATAGCGATGGGCTGGTATTTAGATGGTAAGGCATCAGTTGTTGTAGGCACTCATACACATGTTCAAACTCATGATGAACGTGTGTTACCTCAAGGAACGGCCTATATTACTGATGTAGGGATGACAGGATCTTCCGAAGGGGTATTGGGTATGGAACGTTCGGCCGTAATAAAGAAGTTTAAAACCCAGCTCCCGGTTCGTTTTGTAGCCGATGAAGGAAAATGGCAAGCCCATGGTGTTATCGTTGATATTGAGGAGAAGACAGGCCGTGCAGAAAGTATTAACTTAGTTCGATTATCCGAAGATGAAACCCTTTTAGAGTTATAACTGGAAGGGTTTTGCTCTTATATTTTAAATTTTCTAAATCTTTTGTCTTCTTTTATTTCGGGAAGAAGGAATTTTTCTGATTCTATCGAATATTATGTAGTACTGGAATCAATCCATCATTCCCGAGGAGGTACATACCATGGAAGTATTAAAAGTTTCGGCAAAGTCCAATCCAAACTCGGTAGCGGGAGCTCTAGCAGGTGTATTACGAGAACGTGGTGCTGCTGAGCTGCAAGCCATTGGTGCAGGTGCACTGAATCAAGCAATTAAGGCGGTTGCAATAGCAAGGGGATTTGTTGCGCCAAGCGGGGTTGATTTGATTTGCATTCCTGCGTTCACGGATATTGTAATCGAAGGTGAGGACCGTACAGCGATTAAATTAATTGTTGAACCACGTTAATCTTAGGTAATACTTCCTTTAAAAGCCTGTTTACGT
Source organism: uncultured Paenibacillaceae bacterium (assembly GCA_964447355.1). GTDB lineage: Bacteria > Bacillota > Bacilli > Paenibacillales > CAYUSG01 > CAYUSG01. The sequence goes on along the minus strand of CAYUSG010000015.1, from coordinate 22,990 downwards.
CCATGTAGACAGGTTTTTTTTGTATGCGATCAAATAAACAGAATGGAGGCTGCTGCTTGAGAATTATCGATACGCATTGTGATGTGTTGTATAAAATGTTGTTAGATGAATCAATTGATTTCACGAATGGAACCGCTTTGGATGTGACTTATGGCAGGATGAAGCAAGCTGGATTACTAATGCAATGTTTTGCAATTTTTCTTCCCACAAATTCAAGAGAAGATCAGAAGCAAGCGATCTTGAGAGCAGTGGATTTATTTTATCGAAAAATCAATCATTATCCAGAAATGAAACTCATACAGACAAAAGAAGATTTGATTGAACTGACTGCACAACCGGATCAGCTGGGAGCTTTGCTGTCATTAGAGGGCGTAGATGGTTTGCAAGGTGATTTCGTGTTCCTTAGAACTTTGGTTCGCTTGGGGCTTAGGGCGATTGGATTGACATGGAATCATTCGAACTGGGCCGCCGATGGTGTCGGTGAATCAAGAGGGGGCGGTTTTACTGAGCTTGGCAAACAACTTGTAGCGTTATGTGAGGAGCTTGAATTAATCTTGGATGTTTCACATCTGAGTGAAGCTGGATTCTGGGAATTGACAGACATAGCTAAAAGACCGTTTATCGCCTCGCATTCGAATGCATATGCCAAATGTCCGCACCCGCGTAATTTAAAGGATGATCAAATTAAAGCCTTAATAAGCATGAATGGATTAATCGGCATTACGTTCGTGCCGCAATTTGTGAGTACGAACAGCGAAGTGAGCATGAAGGACGTACTCCGTCATATCGATCATGTTTGTGCTTTAGGCGGTGAGCAGCATATCGTCTTTGGTTCTGATTTCGATGGGATAGATAAATGGATTAGGGGCTTAGAGAATACACAAGCTTATTCGATGTTTGCTAGCTTGCTGCTTAAGCATTATAGTGCGGCAAATGTTGAAAAATTTCTGTGGAAAAATGGGTATAATTATTATAAGACATGGCTTCCTGCAAGGTCTTCAAGTTCCATTTAGTTAACCGTTTTCATGGACGTTCACGATTTTGACATAATTGATCTAAAACAGGTATGGATT
>CAYUSG010000015.1:0-21885 GCA_964447355.1 uncultured Paenibacillaceae bacterium | reverse complement strand
ATAATATTTATAATGACCGTGTGAGTAAAGCATTCTTTTAAATGAAATCTTAATAAAAGAAGCTCCATGGATCACAATATATAAAGTACCCATTAACGAACTAAGGGCTTTAAACAAGCACACAGGTTTTATTTTTTTTATAACATCAGGAAGTGTAAGTTTTGAGCGCAGCTCAAGCTTGCTGATGTTTCAAGAAAAGCTACATTAAAGGCACGAATGCACATCATTGATATGCTTCGATAGAAGCTTTTCTTATTTGAGGGCGGCCTCAATCGAATACGTTTCACGAAGCTTTACGCAAGCATTGCAGCATTTGTTATTGATCATTTAAAGGAGTTGACACTTGTGATTAACCAATTGTCTTGGAAAATCGGTGGACAGCAAGGGGAAGGACTGGAAAGTACAGACCGTATCTTCTCAACTGCATTAAACCGACTAGGCTACCATCTTTACGGGTATCGTCACTTTTCATCTCGTATCAAAGGCGGCCATACTAACAACAAAATTAGAATTAGTACTAAACCGATTCGTGCGATTTCAGATGATCTTGATATCCTGGTAGCTTTTGACCAAGAGACAATCGATTTAAATGCACACGAATTACGTGAAAACGGGGTTGTTGTGGCTGACGCTAAATTCGATCCTAAATTACCAGAAGGTATCACGGCTCGACTATTTGCAGTGCCTTTTACTGGCATAGCGGAAGAATTAGGAACTTCATTAATGAAGAACATGGTTGCAACTGGGGCTTCTGCAGCATTGTTATCACTTGACTTAGATGTCATTACGAAAGTAGTTGAAGAAGAGTTTGGCCGTAAAGGTCAGACCGTTGTTGATAAGAACGTTCAGGCTATTAAGCGCGGTGCTCAATTCATTCTAGACGAAGCAGGCGGACCGATGAATGAGTTCCAAATGGAACCCGCTGATGGTGAGGAACGTTTGTTCATGATTGGGAATGATGCGATTGGACTAGGCGCTGTAGCAGCAGGCTGCAGATTTATGCCAGCCTATCCGATTACGCCAGCCTCAGAAATCATGGAGTACTTAATTAAGAAGCTTCCTAAATTTGGCGGCACAGTGATTCAGACTGAAGATGAAATTGCAGCTGTAACGATGGCTATTGGTGCTAACTACGGCGGTGTTCGTGCTATGACAGCTTCTGCAGGTCCTGGACTATCTCTCATGACAGAAGCGATAGGCCTTGCGGGTATCACCGAAACACCAGTCGTCATTGTTAATACACAGCGTGGAGGCCCATCTACAGGTCTTCCTACAAAGCAAGAGCAAAGTGATGTTAATGCGATGATTTACAGCACACATGGTGAAATTCCTAAGATCGTGCTTGCTCCAAGTACGGTTGAAGAGTGCTTCTACGACACTATTGAGGCGTTTAACCTGGCTGAGCAGTATCAATGCCCAGTTATTCTATTGACAGACCTTCAACTATCCCTTGGTAAGCAAACAGCGGATATGCTTGATTATAATAAAGTGAAGATCGAGCGCGGTAATTTGGTTGATTCAGACCTCCCAGAACTTACAGATGAATTGTTTAAACGTTACGAATTTACAACAGACGGGATCTCCCCTCGCGTATTGCCAGGTATGAAAAATGGAATTCACCACGTGACCGGTGTAGAGCATGACGAGGAAGGACGACCATCTGAAAGTCCGATTAATCGTAAGAAGATGATGGATAAACGTCTGGACAAAATGAATCATCTAAAAGTCAACAACCCGATCCACGTGGATAACAAGCATGAAACCCCTGACTTACTTATCGTAGGTATGGGCTCCACTGGCGGAACGATTGATGAAGCGCGCGAGCGTTTAGAGAAGGACGGAATCAAGACGAATCATATTACTGTTCGTTTATTACATCCGTTCCCAGCTGAAGCATTTAAACCTTATGCGGATAAAGCGAAGAAAATTGTTGTAGTTGAGAACAATGCTACTGGACAATTAACAGACCAAATTATTCTGAACGTAGGCCATGCAGACAAAATCGAGAAATTGTTGAAGTATGATGGAAATCCGTTCTTACCAGCGGAAATACACAATGAATGCAAGGGGCTGAAGTAAGATGGCTACATTTAAAGACTTTCGTAACAAAGTGAAACCAAATTGGTGTCCTGGATGCGGAGACTTTTCCGTTCAAGCATCGATTCAAAGAGCAGCTGCTAACGTGGGTTTAGAGCCTGAGAACCTTGCTGTGGTGTCCGGTATCGGTTGTTCGGGTCGGATTTCTGGTTATATTAACGCCTACGGCTTACATGGTATTCACGGTCGTTCACTCCCAATTGCCCAAGGCTTGAAAATGGCTAATCGTGAATTAACCGTTATTGCATCGGGTGGTGACGGGGATGGCTTTGCGATTGGGATGGGACATACAGTTCATGCTATTCGTCGTAATATCAATGTGACTTACATTGTAATGGATAACCAAATTTACGGTTTAACAAAAGGACAAACCTCGCCTCGAAGTGCGTTTGGCTTCAAAACGAAAAGTACACCTCAAGGCTCTGTAGAGCAAGCATTAGCACCGCTTGAAATGGCGCTTGCAGCAGGTGCGACTTTTGTTGCGCAATCCTTCTCAAGTAACTTGAAGCAATTAACAGAGTTAATTGAAGCAGGCATTAAGCATGAGGGCTTCTCGTTAATCAACGTTTTCAGTCCATGTGTTACATTTAATAAAATCAATACTTACGATTGGTTTAAAGAGAATATTGTTGAAACGGACAGCATTGAAAACTACGATGCATCTAACCGCGTGATGGCGATGACTAAATTGATGGAAACAGGCGGTATGCTGACCGGTCTTATTTATCAAGATAAAGAGAAGAAAGCATATGAGGATCTCGTTCCAGGCTTTAAAGCCGAAGGCTTAATGAAACAAGATCTTCAATTATCACCTGAACAATTCCAGGAATTGATTGCGGAATTCAAGTAGAATATTACAAATTTAAGGCATATGGTCATAGACTGTATGCCTTTTTGCTTGCTAAGGGTATACTGTGAGTAAAGAGTATTGTTGAAGGGAGTTTTTCGCAATGGCCAGAATCGTACCCGTAGGCGTGTCAGGCAGACATATTCATTTAACGGAAGCGCACATTAACATCTTATTCGGTGAAGGATATCAGTTGACAGAATTGAAACCACTTTCTCAACCGGGTCAATTTCGGCGAATTAAGTCGTTAAAAAAGTAGGAACTAAGAACAGAATGGACAAAGTAAGAATTCTAGGGCCTGCACGAAAAGCAACACAAATTGAAATATCCAAGACAGATGCCATTGGATTAGGAGTCCAACCTCCAGTAAGAGAATCGGGAGACATTAAAGGATCAGTCGGAGTGAAGGTGATCGGTCCGAAGGGCGAGGTAGATTTGGAGGAGGGCGTTATCGTTGCCGCACGACATATTCATTTCCATACCAGCGATGCAGCTAAGTGGGGTATTCAAGATAAACAGACATTAAAAGTGCAATTAAAGGGTGAACGGCCTCTCATCTTTACCGACGTGATTGCGAGAGTCTCAGATCAATATGCCTTAGATATGCATATTGATACCGATGAAGCGAATGCAGCAGGCGTAAAAACAGGAGACACAGCAGAAATTATAGAGTAGACTTCTTCAAACCTAAGGTTTCCTTTCAAAAGCGGATTTACCTTTGAAAATCACCAGATATGAATGCTATAATAGGTATTACGGTGTTTGGTCGAAGGAGAAGTAGACCGTGCAGAAAGGAAGTGTTTAGTGATGACAGAGAACAAATCCGCCAAGGATTATTCGATATATTTTCAACCGCCTTCATTGAAGGATGCGAAGAAACGCGGTAAGGAAGACATCGCGGTTCATTATAATTTTGCTATTCCTGAAGAGATGTCGGGATTTGGCGAAGATAAGAAATACATGATTCGAACGTATGGATGTCAAATGAATGAACATGATACGGAAACGATGAAAGGTATCTTTGAAGCGATGGGTTTCACTTCAACGGATGATAAACAAGAGGCTGATGTGATTCTGCTTAATACGTGTGCGATCCGTGAGAATGCCGAGGACAAAGTATTCGGCGAATTAGGCCATTTAAAAACGTTAAAGCTCCAGAAACCTAATCTAATACTAGGCGTGTGCGGCTGTATGTCTCAAGAGGAAGCAGTCGTTCAACGTATACTGCAGAAGCATGCATTTGTAGATATTATTTTTGGAACTCACAATATTCATAGATTGCCTAATTTACTGCAGGAAGCTTATTTTGGCAAAGAAATGGTCGTAGAAGTATGGTCCAAAGAGGGCGATATTATTGAGAACCTGCCAAAGAAGCGCGAGGGCATGAAGGCATGGGTCAATATTATGTACGGCTGTGATAAATTCTGTACGTATTGCATTGTACCCTATACAAGAGGGAAAGAAAGAAGTCGTCAGCCAGCTGATGTCATTGCGGAAGTGCGTGAGCTGGCGCGGCAAGGATTTCAAGAGATCACCTTGCTCGGTCAGAATGTTAATGCATACGGCAAGGATTTTGATGATAACACGTACACGTTCGCGAACCTTATGGATGATCTGAATAAAATTGATATTCCTAGAATTCGCTTCACGACTTCGCACCCGAGAGATTTTGACGACCATTTAATCGAAGTGCTTGCCAAGCGAGGCAACCTGGTTGAGCACATTCATCTGCCCGTTCAATCGGGCAATACCGAGATTCTTAAACTGATGAGTCGCAAATATTCCCGAGAGCATTATCTAGAGCTGGTCAGCAAGATTAAGAAGGCGATTCCTGATGTCGTACTAACAACAGATATCATCGTAGGATTCCCGGGTGAAACAGAGGAACAATTCCAAGATACGATTTCATTAGTGAAAGAAGTAGAATTTGATTCAGCGTTTACGTTTATTTATTCGCCTAGAGAAGGTACACCAGCAGCAAGTATGGCTGACGACGTGCCGCTTGAAGTAAAGAAGCAGCGCTTGTATGAACTGAATGAAGTGCTGAGTGAAATTTCACGCAAGAAAAATGACGAAATGATGGGACAAGTTGTAGAAGTGCTTGTTGAAGGCGAGAGTAAGAAGAATTCTAACGTATTATCAGGGCGTACGAGAACAAACAAAATAGTGCATTTTGAAGGATCAACTGATTTAATAGGTCAGATGATTCATGTCAAAATTACGGAAACGAAGACGTTCTTTACTAAAGGTGAAATCATCAATCAAGCGATTAGCGCTAGTTAATATACACAAATAAGTGAATGCAGATTAGGAGATGTTAAGATGGGCGAACACGCACACCATCATGACCATGATGCTTGCTCCATTAAGAAATTCGACTCCCGTGAGCTTGTAGTTCGTGAGGATATCATGGCCAAAGCCAAAGAACTGGCAGCATTAATTTCAACCTCTGACGAGGTGAATACTTTTAAACAGGCAGAACAATTAGTAGCACAGAATGAGCGGGTGCAAACTTTAATCAGTGCGATTAAGAAGAAGCAAAAAGAAGTTGTAGCTTTTGAAACCACCTTCAAGAACGAAGACATGGTGAAGAAAATTGAAGGCGAAATGCAAGCACTGCAGGATGAATTGGATGGCATCCCCATCGTTCAGCAATTTCAGCAGACACAGCATGACATCAATTATTTGCTTCAATTGGTCATATCGATCATCAAAGAATCGCTGTCTGAGAAGATCAGTGTCGATTCAGGTGAAGTTGCACCGCCAACCAGTTGCGAATAAATAAGTATTAGAAGAAGCTTTCTCCTGTCTGGGGAAGGCTTCTTTGTGGTAGGATGGAATCGTATAAACATCATTAACAGCGGGCAACAGGAGGTAGGAATGTGGAAAGGGTTTATGATGATCAAGCGTTACAGAATCGTTCCATGATTCACGATACATACAAGATCAAACGTCTATTAGCTTCAAGTGAACTGTCAAAAGTATACCTAGTCAAAGATATCAATCAGAAACGCAATCGCGTAATGAAGGAATTTTTCCCGCAATCGCTTGCGATACGAGATGTGGACGGCAGAACCGTGCTTTGCCGGCAACCTAAGCAAAAAGCAGTTTTCGCAGCATGGCAGCATCAGTTTAATAATGAAGCACAGCTCCTAAGCGAGTTGGATCATCCCAACATCTTACCTTATATTGAACATTTTGAAGCTAACGGTACGCTCTATCTAGTTACTCAATACATCAAAGGAACAAGCTTAGATCAAACACTTCCTGTCAGTAACGTACTAGATAGGTTTCACTTTTTGAAATCCATAGTATTACCAGTCATTGATGCCCTGCACTACATTCACCAGGAGGGCTGGCTCCACCGCGATATCAAGCCTTCCAATATCCTTGTAGATAAAAGCGGCGTGCCGTTTATGATTGATTTTGGTTCCGCAATCAAGTTAAATGAGCTAGATTCTAATCACTTACATACTAGAAACATAGTAACAACAGCTGGATTCTCTCCCCTGGAACTATATTCTGCAAAGGCGCAGCTCAGTCCCAGATCAGATGTATATAGCTTGGCAGCACTAATCTACTATGCATTTACAGATCATGTGCCGCCCGAGGCTGCAAGCCGGGTTATTGAAGACCCCATCATCCCTATTAAGCACCTAGCAGGCATTGGAACCCCATTTATGAATGCGGTGATCATGCGGGCTTTGTCATTGCAAGCAGATAAACGACCGAGCTTAAACCAGCTGAGAAAACGAATAACATTTGAATTGGCCGCAATGCGTTGGAAAGCAGCGAAGATCAGTCGTTTAGGTTATCATACTTCCAAAAATAAGTCTCAAGTTCTAATAGAATAGATCTATAAATTCGAAAATCAATCCATTTCACCTATGAAGTGGATTGATTTTTTTGTGTAAATTACCAATTTGAACCTAGTAAATATGTATGAATTTTAACAAAAGATACCATGTGAAACGTGTCGAATACGAACGAAAAACTACTACGAAATCAAGATATTAAGCCGAAAATCATACGTATATGTCGAATTGATGGACTAAAATAATCATTTATGCATACAAACGTGTGAAAACAAGTACTAAAGTACCAATGTTGGCAACTATTGACATTATTTTTCGGGCGAAATATGATAATACTCGTTATTTACACGCGCTGTAATATGCACAATAAAGCGGAATTGAAAGAAGGGAGCTTCGAAGATGGAAATTATCCAGCAAACCAACCGTACGATGTTATTCGAGGAGATTAATCCTGAGAAGATGGACCTATTAACACTCGTAGGAGAGGTCATAGGCATCGATAGCTTAAGTGATGAGAAGATTAAAGAAATTAATCAACACCTCCTAGTTAAAAGTTTTGAGGAATTTTTGGACAAGTTCACGCCAACGGTTTACTCCTTTTATAATGCGTCTTCGCAAAAGGTGATGTATTCCTTAAGAAAACCAGAGGGCATTCCGGAGGACTGTATTTCTGAAATTCGTATCGATCAGAATAATGATTTTCTAAAAATGTTATTTACTTTGATTGATACAAAGCGCAGTCAGGGTATTGCGAATGTGGACTTTAAATTTGAGAATCTATTAGACATGATTTCGCCGAAGAAAGTGATGGATGATATTAGACAGGTTCGTAAAGAAATCCATTACTATTACACCGAATATGAAAAATTAGAAGACGGCGATCCAAGCAAGCTGGATATTGGCGATAAATTAAATGCGAAGTTTGAAGAGGCCAGCAAAAACTACAACAATGTAATGGCCATGCTGCCACTTGCGATCGACGATATTAAAACCAGATTGTTACTAGGGGAGTCTCAGAGCGAAGGTAAAGCTGACGAATTACAGGTTGGAATGCTGACGATTGGCGAGACTGGAGAACTCAAAATCATTGAAGCGCCGAAAAACGAGGTTACTGAACTTGCGGTTGCGAATGAGGAGAATTTAACCGGCATCGTCTCTGTTTTCGAAGAAGATTATGAAGCTATAACAGAGAATCCAACCCCTTATGTGAAGGACTTGGTCGTTCGCACCTTCTGTCCGCTGCCAGCGATACAAACTGAAGTGAACGTGGAACAAGAGGTTCAAAATTATAATACGTACTTAGAGTTCTACAAGACGGCAAAAGATGATTTTGTTAAGACAGTTAAGCCGCTTGTTGAGAAAATTTTAGGCGTCAAAATGTTCTTCGATCAGTATACATCCAAGAGCAGAGGGATGCAGCCTACCTTACTCGTTACGAATGCAAAGCTCGACATGACGGTTAAGAGCAACATGATCCCTCGTCTGGAAATGTACCTGAACACCGTGAACTCCAAGAACGATTTCACAGATACCGTCTGGTTTGGGATTGTACCATCCATTCAAATGGATAACGCAACAGGCCAGGTGAAGGTGAGAAGAGAGCGGTTTAAAGGGAATGATGCTGTTGAGAGCAAGGATGGCAACAGTATCGAAGCCCTTACCATGCTGCTTCAATCCGTGAAGCCATACCGTGTTCAACTGTTCTTTAACTTTGAGAATAGCGAACTGACGACCTTTAACAGCATTTCTACTACAGGGATTGATAAGTACATGGACAAATGTGACGTCCTGGCACGTAAGGATTACAGCGAATTTGCTATCCCATGTCTGCCGAATTTCACCGTTATTCCGAAGGATAAATCCGGAGTGATCTTAGACAGTAAAATGCTGAAAACGGAATCCGGCGTAACGTTGTCCAAAGAGAAGGAAGACATCCTGAAATTGTGGATTGAAGGGGTATACATTGGCGCAGCCTATGTAGCCGCTGGATTGACGTCAGCCTATCAATGTCCAGAATACCTAAGAGAAGTGTTTAAGAAGGCGAACAAAGATTATCCAGGCGTTCGTTTCGATATTGAAGCCGGGGATAACAGCTTAAGAGCCGTTACGACGATGGCGAAGGAAATTTCCGGGTTCACGAATACGATCAAGGATGCCATCAATCGCAGTAACTTCGGATTCATCTTCTCATCTGAGAATGCTCAATACCAAGGCAATAAGATCAATCGCATTACGGTTTACAAAGCTAGAAGTCTTGCAGTGACAGACGATGGTTTTGATTCTATATATAAAACGCTGGTAAGTACTTACATCGAGCGCATGCTAAGATTCCAGACAGGTGACTTTAAGCATGACAATATCGTGAAGTTCTTCAGTAACAATCCTAGCAGTCAGAAGAGTAAATGGCTTGCAACCAAAGGCTTGGTCAACTCTATTATTCAAAATGGAGATGATATCAACTACATCATCGACGAAGAAACGAATCTATGCCAAATCGACCTTGTGTTTAACGGTAATGTTAAGAATCTTGAGGTTACGATTACGAAGGCAACCGCGGCCGTTAACGCCTAGACAAAGTGGCTTATTCAGGCAACCGTAAATCCCGTTAGGTAAAGGCGGGTTTTCCAAATCCGCCTTTATACATAAATTTTCCGAAAGTTCATCTTTCGGAAGGCATTATATTTATTTTAGGAGGGTTTTATACCATGGGTTTCAGACTCAAAGTAGAAGGATCAGAAACAATCGAACTAGGCATGGACAACATCACATCAGTGGAATTTGACACTGACACACCAGATGATTCCAATGCAAGATCCACAGATGTGGGTGCAACATTGAAAGTGTCAGGTAAAATCATTACGGCTACCGATGGTGACGCTGCTGACGACACAATGAAGCTAGCGCTTTGGTCTCTAGTATCTGCTGAGAAAGCAGATTGCTACCGTAAAGTGACACTAGAAGTGATTGCTGCAGATCAAGTGATCCGCAAAATCCACTTCCCGAACGCTTTCGTAGTAGATTACTCCGAGAACTTCGGTGACAACGAAGGTATCGGAACATTCAGCATCTTTATCAAGCAAAAGAAAGACAAAACTGAATTCACTACCATCGAAGGCGGATACGCTGTATAGTAAACGTTTCGTATAGTGGTTACTGTTTTAGGGGGCCTCCAAGCCCCTTAAAATAGTTTTACGGCACTTTGCCATATAAAGGAAAAACGACATGCAGACAGGGCGGGATAAACCATGCAAACGTATTACGAACAACTAGGGGTACCGCAGAACGCTTCTCCAGAAGTGATTAAGAAAGCCTATCGAAAGCTGGCGAAGCAGCATCATCCAGATGTGAACGGCGGTAGTGCTGCATCGGAGAAGAAATTTCGAGAGATTAAAGAAGCGTTTCAAGTGTTAGGTGATGAAGCATCACGCAAAGCATATGACGAGAAGCTGAAGCAAGGATTCACTTCGAAGACGAGTCAAGAAAGACAAGCATCTCAAACGACGTCCTCACCAGGACAAGCTTTTCATATGGGCAACATGTCCCAACAATTTGAACAATTTTTCGGATTTAATCCACGAACAGGGAAGAAGACAGAACAACAAAAAGAACAGCATGATGCAGCAAGTGCGGCCTCAACGAGGGCGATATTCGAATCCTATTTTGGTGTACGAAAAAAATAATCCGGGGCCTTAGCTGAATGAACAGAGCAGATCATAACGGGAGGATGCTATACATGAGGGCAACAACGGGTTTTTATTGGATAAAAGTCATTGATATTTTGCTTGTATTACTCGCTATAACAGCAACGATCTATATTTATGTGTTTAATCCTATTCCAGGGTTAACGATTGCTTACAGTATTGCAATAGCTGTTCTTGCAGTAAGCTTCGCATTGTACAAATCAGGGCTGATGAAGCGTAAAGCCGTAAAGGAATCCGCCATTTCAAAGCTTGCATTATTAGATGATGAAGGAGAAATGATGCAGTCGTGGGATTTGCAAGGCATGACATCGCTTGTCATCGGCAAGAGCGCGGTACAAGAAGAAGTTGATATTAATTTATCAGGAGCCGACTATGCGGCTTTGATCAGCAAACAGCATGCCGTACTTAATTTGGTTGAAGGTCAGTGGTTTCTTGAAGATTTGCACTCTCGAAATGGAGTAGGACTTAAGAAAGCCAGACAACAATCCAAACGTAAACTAGAAATTGAAACCCCGCATCCCATTGATGTCGGTGATGTTATATACATAGCGAATACTAGATTACTTGTACTTTAGAAAAAGGGGAATGAGAGAGATGAGTTTATCAAGATGTTCAAATGGACACATGTTCAGCACAAGGAAACACGGCAGCACATGCCCCTATTGTTTTATGTCAGTAGAGACTGCGGCCGCGTCAGCCACAGGCCAAATGAACGGGAAACCGCAAGTATCGGTGTTAGATGCCGATGAGAAAACGATGCCTTACTTAGAGGAAACTGAAGGGATCGAGCCTGTAACGGGCTGGCTAGTCTGTATTGAAGGGCCGCAGCTGGGTCAAGATTACCGCATTAACAGCGAGAAGAATTTCATTGGCCGTGCTGAGGACATGCATATTCAGATCCTCGGGGACAATTCGATATCGAGAAGAAATCATGCCGTTATCGTCTACGATCCTAAGAAACGGAACTTTTTCTTACTTCCAGGGGACGCCTCTGGACTGGCATACCATAACAACGAGGCGGTTTATTCACCTGTGGAATTAACAGCCTATGACGTGATTCAACTTGGCAGAAGCAAGTTTATCTTTATACCGCTCTGCGGCGTGCATTTTGAGTGGGAACAATAGAAGGGGTTATTGCTATGAAATCATTGGAGCAGTTTGAGCCCTATTTTATTGTAGGCACGATCGTTGTATTGATCATTGTGTTGTTATTTATCCGGAAGCATTTAGCTAGGCGTGCTTATCTACCGCGCATACGAGTAGGCAATGGACAGACGATTGGCAAGCGGCAGGAGCAGGACGACTATTTCGCAACGGTGCATCATTTAAACGCTACATTAGCCGTCTTAGCTGATGGGATCAGCGGAATGAGGAACGGTCGTTTAGCCAGTACAGTAGCGGTGACTGCCTTTACGGAGCATTTTCAGAAGCTTCTTACGCTAGAACACCTGCAAGCCTTCTTCTTACAAACAGCACGTGCAGGCAACTCAGAAATCTTAAGGCGGTTAAACGGTGCCAAGGGTGGAACAACATTAATAGCGGCTGTTATTACCGATGGTCAACTCTACTGGGGCTCAGTGGGTGACAGTGTGCTGATGGTGTATCGCAACGGTGAGTTTATTAAACTGAATCGCATGCATACCTTTGGTGAAGTACTGACGCAGCGTTACTTATCGGGCGAGGTGTCGAAGGAAGAAGTCGCCACCAATCCGATGCGAAATCGCTTAGTGAACTATTTGGGACATGAAGGATTCAAAGACATAGAAGTGTGTGAGACGCCTTTTTCATTGGAGAAGAAGGACTTGGTAATATTGTGCAGCGACGGGGTCTATCACGCACTGACTGAACTAGAGATGGAGCAGCTGCTCAAGCAGCATCACAATCCGCACAAAGCAGCGGAGGCATTCATCGCAGCCGTGGAAGAGAAAGACCGTGAGAATCAAGATAATGCGACTATTATTCTACTAGATAAAGGTTGGTAAGCGATGCGTAAGGACAATAGTGAATTTATCACTGAATTTCTCTCTGAATCGGGCATGCACCTGGTGAACAGGGACTATTTTGCATTTGTTGAGCTGGATGATCTGGCTTGTTGGGTGCTTGCTGACGGCCTGGATCAAGATTTAGAGGCATTAAGTGCAGAAATAGCAGTACAGTCTGTACTAGACCAATTTACTGAGCAGCCCACTATCTCAAAGCGCAAACTTAAACGGTATGTTCGCAAAGCTCACAAAGTGCTGCAAGCTGCCAGCAAGCGTGTTCGATTGAAATGCAGTTTATTAATCGTAGTGACGGATTACTCCGAGGTCGTGTGGGCTTCCGTGGGTCACACCCGCTTGTATGTATTCAGAGAAGGGAAACTGCACCTGCAAAGTAAGGACCAGAGCGTGGCAGAGCGAATGGCTCACGCAGGAACGATCAATAAAGACCGTGTAGACAGTCATGAAGAACGCCATAACCTGCTAAGCTACCTTGGCATGCCGGGTCAGATAACACCTTCGTTCTCAAAACAAGAGAAGCTTCAAGATCAAGATGTACTTGTATTGTGTACGGCTGGATTGTGGGAAGGTGTTAACCGCGTTGAGATGTTGGAGGCTTACGAAGAAGCAGATTCACCACAAATGCTCATAGATACATTGGAAGACATCATGCTGAGCAAACAGCAGCAAGTTGTTGATAATTATTCGATGGTGACGATTTTTGCCAATAAAGTTTATCAAGCAGCACCAAAGAAGCGCAGCTGGAAATGGGTGAAGACCGTTGCCATGCTGCTTATTCCAATGATTCTCTTCGGTAGCGGCGCGATTGTGTATAAGGTGAGATCAGCACAGATTAAAGCAGAAACCGTAGCATTGATGGTAGAGCACGAGAATAATGGAGACAAAGAAGCGGGTGAAGGCGATTTCGCCGATGCCTTAATAGAATACAGTGAAGCACGTAATGCTTCTATTAAGTTAAAGAATAAGCTTCAAACGAAGCTGATTAACGAGAAGAAGTCGGTTGTTGAATGGGTTGTTGAGGGCGATGATTTGTTCAAAGAAGCTGACTATGAGAAAGCCATTGAGAAGTATGAGCAAGCATTGAAGGAAGCTGAATCATACGAGGACTTTGATATGAATGATGTGGAAGCCTCTTTGAAGAAGGCGCAAGCCTACCTCGTCATTCTTGGTGTCATGAAGCAGGGGGATATTAAATTTGAGGCTAAGGATTTTGTCGGGGCTAAGGCTCTTTACGAAAAAGCGCATAAGGATGCGATGATGGCGGCCTTTGAACCCGGACAGCAGCAAATTGCAGCGAAGATGACAGCAGTGGATGAAGAGATGAAAGCGATCAAGCAGGAAGAACAGCTTGCAAAAGGTGAGAAAACCGAAGAAGAAGGCGACAAACAGCTGGCTAGAGAAGATTATGCCAAAGCCATTGCGACGTATACGATCGCTCAGAATATATACCAGCAGGCCGAGCTGACGGACAAAGTATTAGCAGTCCAATACAAAATAATAGAAGCTCAGGAGAAGCTGAATCCTCCGAAAACAGAGGAACCGCCAGAAGGAACGGGTGAGCCCAATGCTGGAGGAGCGGGTGATTAGGTCAGGGAGGTTAGGGCCATGAAGGACATCGTGATAGACCGTATTAACCGAATAGAAGATTTGGAGCAGCGCAAGCTTCTAAAGCAGATGATGACAGGTTTGTTTATGAATCTGGTCGACTATCAGGAGCAGGTGAACAAGCAGCTCGAGCAGCGGGTGTTTCAAGAAGTGAAAGATGATGAAGATATGTACACCATTTATGCTTCCATCTGTGCCAAAGACGAAGCAGATCCGATTCATGACTTTCTGTTTCCTATGATCCCGGAGGATCTGCAAGAACCCTCCTTAACGCTTGAAACGCTCAGTGAAGCTATTGCTTCTCAGCAGAGGGTAGTATTAGAAACCCTCTATTTGCAATGCAGTCATTCGCAATTAAAGCATTTGCTAAGTCAGAAGCGTTCTTTCAAAGCTAAGCTGGTGACTACAGCCAGAACAGTGGACATAACTTGTGAATTACGGTTGAAGCAGCAGTATCTGCAAGTGATTGAAACTTTATACCAATTGTTTCAATCCAACGGCATGCCTTGGCGAACCGTGAATCATCCGCATCTGATGAAGTTTGTTGATGTGGTGCTGTCACGTGCCCATCAAGAGGTTTCGTTTGATGAGGAAGAAGCGCTGGTACGCATAGAGACCGATTTAGAGGAGTTCAGCCCCTATAAGCTTGAGAATATGATACCGCTGTGGAACGTTGAACAATTGGAAATGAGGACGATGGGTTTTCCTATCGCTGCTTCGGATAAAGTTAACTATGAGCATGTGTTGAACCTTCGCAAGCCGGGGAACCAGCATGGGTATTTGGTTCAAACGGAAGAAGATATTCGCTATCTAAAAAGAGATGCTGAGGAGCTTACCATCGTAACGCCAAGGGATAAGTCTGATATTTGGCCTGTATGGAAGATCACTCAACCGACAGAAGAAAGCTTGAAGACGGCTCAACGGGAGCTCTTCTCCAATCAACGCCAGCTTAATTTTATTGGTAAATATGCTAACAAACAGCCGCACGTGATTCGCTCTGAGGCTGAGATTTATAGAATCGTAAATTCGTTTGAAGCATCATCGGAGCTAACGCTCGTTCGTATCGAACAAAGATCCAATGAGCATCGTCATGAGGCATGCAGCTATGCTTTGAATCCATTCATCAATGACGGTATCCGATCAGATCGAGGGGAACATGTATTAAGGTTATGTTTTGAAGCGAACAGACGTTCGTATGTAAATGAGGATTTGATCAGTTTTCTTGTATCCGAAGTACAGCGGCTTCTGCCGGATTACAGGATTGAAGGAGTTCTCCTATGAATTATATATGGGATTTGATCATTCGGGCCGAGCAATCAGGTATCCCGAGACAAGAGCTGCACTTCGTGAAGGCAGCATCGTTCTCGCCTTACATGGAACTGAGCTTAAGCGTATTAAATACTGATAAAGTAGAACACCAGGTCGAAATAAATCCGTACTATCGCTTCAATACGTTATTCTCGGACTTATTCGATGTGAATATGGAAGAGGATCATGAACTACGCCATGCCTTGTTTGATATCCTGGTTCATTTTCTTGCTGAATTGGATTTGATGCAAGGGATGAATCAGCGTGAATTTTACATTCGTTTCTTAATCCGTGATATGCACAGCGGCTGTTTTGGCCAAAGTGTGCAGGAGAAGATCGCTTTATTTGATCGTCAGGAGCAGGATATCATTGCATGCCACCTGCTTCAATTATACGAGACGAATGAATTCATCTATTATTTCACACGGACGATACGTGAGATGTTTCGAGGCGCGATGATTGGTTGCAAACAGAATAAGGATGAATTATTAGTTTATTTGGGCGTGGAAGCAACACCCGAGCTTCGCATGAAGCTGCAGCTGATTAAGGAATTATTTCTGCCGATCTGGTTTGAAGTGGACCTATTCTGGCATGATTATGTCGGAATTATTGATGTTGATTCATCGATGCGGTTAGACGAAGTGGCGTTATATTGATTTGGACATTTTGCTAAAAGGGGGAGAACCATGGGTTATTCCTATAAACTGTATACTCAGCAGCATAGTGAAGGGGATCGATCGAAGTTATATACCCGCGAAGAATTATCCGAAATGACCACCTTTAATTTAAGGAATATATGTCAAAAGGAAAAGCTCGTCGAGGGTTTAACGAACAGCCTTGATCGTGAAGGGTTAATTCAAACCATTCTCAAATATCGAAGTGCTGAAGAGAGTTTATTAATTAAGTCGAAGAAACAGGGCGGGCTGGAGCGAGTTGAGTCTGCTTTGCATAAGTACTTGAAAACAGGGCTTTCGGACAGCGGTTTGATTCAAATTCCAGCCAAAATATTATTTTATGAGGGATTGCGTGTTGATCGGTTGGATCACTACAAGGTGGAAACAGGCGGTTTATTAAATGAATCCAATGTGCTGCTGGTGAATGATCTTCTAGAGGTTTGCGGGATCTTGAATCTAGTTCGGGATCCAAGCGAAGCGGGAAGCTTCTATCTGACCACCGATAAGGAGATTGAAATTAAACGCACGGCCAATCGCCAATACAGTCTCTTATTTTTCAGAAAACAAGATTCGGAATATTTGTATAAAGCTTATTATTCAGACACCCCTCTGCCGCCTGTGAATTTGCATTATTACAAAATTCCAGTGCCTGAGCTGGAAATCCGCGAATTGGAGCAAACCTCTACGGTGTTAGCCATCGATTTTGGCACCTCGAATACAACAGCGGGCGCTTATTTAGACCCGCGTTACGTGGGCACGATCTGCAGCAATGCGGTCTTAAACGGCAGAATCAAGCTTAACAGCATTAACTATGTGGTGTTTCCCGATGCCTCGAATAAAGCAACCGAATGGATCGAGGTGCTGCCAACCGTCATCAGTGTTGCAGACTGCTCCAACGCAGCTAATGTTACGTATTCCTTCGGCTATGATGCCTTAAAGTATATGAAGAAGAACAATTACAGCGGCACAGCAACGGTCTGTCATGCCATTAAGCGGTGGGTGAACAGCTACTCCAAGATTGAGGAAATAACCGATGGTCAAGGATACAGTGCGAAAGTGAAGCGAGGGGATATGCTTCGCGCTTATATGCTCTACGTCATCCGTATGGCGGAGCAGCAGTTCAAATGCCGTTTCCAATCGCTGCATGTATCCAGTCCCGTGAAACTGAAGCATCAATTTCTTGAAATGTTCGCAGACATTTTGCCGGAATATGACATTGATATCAGTCATTCGCTGGATGAAGGGATGGCTGTTCTATATAACACTATCGCAGAACAAATCGAGCGAAACAGCTTTGTAGACGGTGAGACCTACAAGGCACTGGTAATCGACTGCGGCGGAGGAACGACCGATTTATCCTCCTGTGAATTTCGGATTGAGAACAGGGATATTTCATATAACATCGATATTCAAACGACCTATGAGAATGGTGACACCAACTTCGGCGGGAACAACATTACGTATCGCATAATGCAGTTTATGAAGATTGTGTTTGCCGATTACTATCGCAACAACGGCAGCATTACGGACATTGACAGCTTAATTGATATTCCGGGCAATGATATTTTCCGCTTTGTAGATGAGAGCGGTGTTCAGTCTGTCTATGAACGTTTTGAAGCGAGATATAGAGAAGCAGAGGCGGTTATTCCTACTAGATTCTCAGAATACGAGAATCACACAAGGGATGCCTATCAAAGAGTAAAGAGCAATTTCTATTTTCTATGGGACATTGCCGACAACATGAAGAAGGAGTTTTTCCGCAAGACCGGTATTCTTCGCAATCGATTCCATAACGATAGTGAGAACCGTCAAGAGAACGACTTGAAGATCACAGCGGTGGACCGGTGGCATTTGTCGCTCATTGAAGCGGGTCAATTTAAGGCTGTTTATGAGTTCCCCGAAGTCGTCTTTAACATTAAGGAAATCAACCAATTGATCAAAGCCGATATTTATGAGACTGTACGCAAGTTTCTCGATGACTTTTATCGTGAAGGGAAGCTGCAGGAGTATTCCATAATTAAGCTGACGGGACAGTCTTGCCGGATCGATGTGTTTCGTGAAGCATTGAAGGAATTTGTCCCGGGCAGAAGCATTGAATTTAAGCAAAAAGCGGTCGAGGATGGGAAAGTGCCTGAGTTAAAGCTGGCTTGTTTGCGCGGGGCGATTAGATATCTTAATGCGTACAAGTCAGGTTATATCGAAGCTTCTATTACGAATCATGATCCGGCTGTTCCTTATTCAGTCAGCGCATTAAATCATACCAAGGATGAGATCGTGCTTATTAGCAGCTATGAGCGCTTGAATCGAATTTATGGCACCATCTCCAGACCGATAGGGGCGAGCGAGGTCGAGTTTTTCATCAGGGGCAATGACGGAAACATTAGAGATCATGTGCTGTATGTGAATGATCGACAAAGCTACAAGCGTGTAGTGTATCAGGACATCTATGAGCTTTATGGTGAGAAAATTCCTCAAGACGACACGGACTCGATTCGAAATGGCGAGGTGAAATTTTTCGTCTTTGCTGGCGAGCACAATTGGGGCTTCCACGTCGTTCCAGTCGCTCGTATGGATGAACAGCTGCATCTGGGACAGAAGAAATTTTATGCCTTTGAGAATGACTTGTCAGAGCTTGATTTTTTTGACGGGCTGAAATAATGGTGCTCACCTGCCATATACCGCGGGACAGGCAGGAGTGAAAGGGGCAAAGCGATGTTTGTGGACAAGTACCCGAACTTCACCAAAGGACGCATCTTGAAAGCGGAGATGCTGGTGACGCTGCGGGATTACGCTAGAGAATGGCTGGATTTGCACTACCAAGCTTATTCAGATGGAGTTATTGCCGGCTGTGATGTGAGGGTGGTGGGTGATCTGCTAATGGTTTCGCCTGGTATGATCAAGCACAGAAACCAGCTGTACAGATTAGCAGAAGATGTAACTCTTCCTTTGAAGGCGAATGGGCAAGAAACCGTGCTGAAGGTGAAGTGTCTGCCCGGCACCAGTGACGAGGATTATACTACGTTTCGTGCGGACATTGAACTGGACACAGACACAAGGCTGGGCAGCCATGAACTTGAATTAGGCCGATTCAAGCTCAAAGAAGGCGCACAGTTGCGTACAGACTATCGGAGCTTTCAAGACTTGGCTACAGAATATAACACATTGTCTATCATTTATACGGACTATTCGGGCAGAGAGCAGCCAACGCTGCATCCGCGAATCACGCAATATTTTGCCGCTGAGGTGTTGAAGAGCGACAGTTCTGATGTGCATGATCTTACGTTTGCGTACAGCTGTTTGAATCAAGGCGGAGCCGAGCGGAACGTGCTGCTGCACTATTTAGCCCGGCGCGGGGGCACAGCGTATCAAGAGCTGTCGAATGCAGCGATATATAAACAATTGGCACGGATATTGGACCGCTTAAGAAGCGGTGGAAAAGGATATCAGGCACATAAGAGCCAGATGCCAAGACGGATGATCGTAGATTAGTCGAAGGATGCGATATCAGGATGAAAGGGTGTTGGGGCAATGGATAAATTTATGGATGAGAAAATCATCGCAATGATGGCTGAAGCAGAAGCTGAGGCTGAAGATACACAGGAAGTGGGACAGGCCGAAGAAGGTGAAGGGGTTGTAAAGCCTGAAGACTTGGTGCAGCAGCCGCTCGTTAAGATTGGAGAGGAATGGGTTCCTTTTGAAGAACGGAGCTTATTGGACGGGGCCATTAGCTTGCGTATGCCAAAGTCATTCACCGTCATGTCTCCTCAAGTGGCGAAGCTCAAATATCCATCCAGCCGCAGACCGGGTCTCATATTCACCGATGACAGCCAGTCGGTTAATCTTGCCTTTAATCATACGGAAACCCCGCTGGAAGACGAAGATGTGGAAGACTTCACTGATGCTATAAGCGAGATGCTCAAGCGTACACAGCCAGCGGCAAACTGGATTAAGGAAGACGTCATAGAAGTGAACGGAATGCCTGCAGGCATCTGCAGTTTCATCTTACCTGTAGTTGATTCAGATGTGTATCAACTTATGTTCTATGTATCGGTTGAAGAGAAGGCGCTGCTTCTCACATTTAATTGTTTAAAGGATCAGATGAAGGATTGGGAACAGGTTGCTGAAGGCATGATGTTGAGCTTGAAACGGATTGAAGAAGGAGGAGCACAGCAATGAGTGTATCGGCCTTGTCGTATGAGCATCTCACAGTGTCGCCATATGATGTAACTTCCATTCAAACACTAGAGATCACACAAGCGGTCAATGAACATGCTCGGCTTCGCTTCAGCGGGGTGATTCCTGATCAGCAGAAAGAACGGTACGTAGCTGAAGCTGAAATAGGCACCAGCCTTTCAATTAATGCGATCGTAGATCAGAAGGAACAGCCATTGTTCCAAGGTATTGTGCTGCATATTGAGGTGAAGGCCGTAAGGGATGTGTATTATCTCGACATTGAGGCGGTCTCGGCATCTTATATACTGGATATTCAGCGCAAGCAGCGTTCGTTCCAGAACAAAGCCATGACCATTCCACAGCTACTGGAAGCAGTAGGTTCGGACTATGCGGGCGCAGATCTAGTGGATGAGGCGACGGGCGGTGCAGCCATTGGCAAGTTCATCATGCAATACCAGGAGACCGATTGGCAATTCTTGAAGCGGATTGCTTCGCGTTTTCAGGCGGGGCTGCTGCCGTTCCCAAGCTTCGAACAACCTAAGGTGTCCTTAGGATTACCTGACGGGGATGATAGGGGTCAAGTCGAGGCGTTTAATTTCAGCGTATCGAAACGGTTGGCGGACTATCGCTATGCACTTGATAACGTGAGGTATCAGGTGATGGAAAGTGATTATATCGACTACGAAGTAGAGACCTATAAGCTGTTGAATTTGGGCAGTAAAGTCACATTCCAAGGGAAAGCGTTATATGTGAGAGCAGCGTATACCGAGTTAAGGGACAGTGTGCTGTATCACCGATATACCCTATGCCCAAGAAGCGGCATGAAGCCTAGGCCGCTATATAATGATCAGCTTATCGGTGCTTCAATCCAAGGGAAGGTTCTTGAAGTATCCAGCGATCAGGTCAGAGTGCATCTGGATATTGACCAGAGCCCGCCTGATGGCGCTTGGTGGTTTACCTACTCCACCGTTTATACTGCTGGAGGCTCCAGCGGCTGGTATTGTATGCCCGAGGTGGGCGATCGTGTGATCGTTCATTTCCCGAGCAGAGAAGAGGACGAAGCTGTTGCGATCAGCTCGGTTCGAGAGGATAACAGTGGCGGTAACCCCGCTGTGAAGCATTTCCGCTCACCAACAGGTCAGGAAGTGAGATTGTCCCCAGGTGAGGTGACGATCTCAGCGAAGGACGGGGATGTGTTTATTCGTCTGAATGATAAGCATGGGATTGAGATCATTAGCTCACAGGCCGTGAACCTAATAACTAAGGGCGATATGACGATGAGCGCTGGGAAGTCAATGACCTTGAGTGCCAAGAAAGCATTGGAGCTCACCTGTAAGGAAAGCCGAATCCAAATGGACGGCAGTACCGTGATTAGCGGCAGAGAGACAAAGACTAATTGATCATGGGATACAAGTGCAAATGAATATAACCGCAAGATTACGTCTGTAACACCAATGTGTGCCAGCGGATTCTAACGTTGAGGGGAGTGTGAACATTTGTACAATCAGAATACATCATTAGAACAATTCGAATCAGAAGAAGTCTACTATACGGTTCAGAAGACTTTATTCGAATTGGACCAATACTATCGGACCCATAGAGATGAATTGGCGGGTCATTTGATCGAGCAGATGAGGCAGGTTTGCATCAAAGCGGCAGACATTC
>CAYUSG010000014.1:0-40300 GCA_964447355.1 uncultured Paenibacillaceae bacterium | reverse complement strand
GATGTAAAAGTCTCACTGTAAACATTCATATCAGCATATGTTGTATGTTTAGTTAAAGCTGAAAGCTTTGCAGCTTCTTCAATAGCAGTCAACTCCGGCACTTGACCTTCAGTCAGACCGCTACCTATTCGGGTTAAATGTAATACATAACTGCTGTTAAACTGCTCCAAGCTTTCCTGATAAGCATTTAATTGAATAAGGGAATACACATTGTAACTCATTGATAGTACAAGCAGCACTAACAAGATGTACAAGTAATGTCTCATATTCAGCCCCCATATTATAAAAAGGTACCGCTTCCACTTCATGTGGAAATGTGTACCTTTTTCGTTATCTGAACTCATGAATTAATTTGCAATTTTGCCTAATAAATACACTAGTAATTGCTGGTTATGGTGTGAGATGCGGCCTAAAGACTGCTCTAGGAACGCTTGACGCATCTCCATCCCCCGCTTGCCTTCTTGTTTGCCCTTCTCTGTTAAGTGCAGCCAGACAATGCGCCGATCGTGCTCATCGCGAACTCTTTCTATCAGTCCATTCTTCACCATACGATCCACCAATGTTGTTATTGCAGCCGGCGT
The DNA here is from genome assembly GCA_964447355.1 of uncultured Paenibacillaceae bacterium. Lineage (GTDB taxonomy): Bacteria > Bacillota > Bacilli > Paenibacillales > CAYUSG01 > CAYUSG01. The sequence continues at coordinate 39,719 of CAYUSG010000014.1, read as the reverse complement.
AGTTGCTACATATTCAATGAGATCCGATGGCTTTACTTGCTCATGGTTCATAATGAATTCAATGACTACCAGCTGGCTTTCGGTTAAGCTTGGGGCTAGCTGCTCTTCCATATGCACCTTTAGATCGCGTGACACTTTGTACCACAGCTTGGCAAAGTCTTGTTCAAATCCCACAGCTCCCATTCCTTTCGTACACTGCTAAATTAACCTCAGTATACCACTGAGTGTATGGAATGAAAAGGTTAATGTCATTAACAAATAACGACATAACATGACGCAAAAACAACCGCTGTCAGCTATCAGCGGTTGTTTGCGTGTCGAATCATTTATTCTGTTGAGGTATTCAGTTGAACTTTATCCCATTTTAGAATCTCCATGATGGAGTCTGATTTTGTAATTGGGATTAAAGCCTTACCGATCGATTTGCGATCCTCAATCGGTGCCTCTTCAGTAGAGAATATATGCTGAGTTCCATTGCTTAATACAGCATTAAGGTCAAACGCATCCTTCACCATAACCATGTAGATTAATTGCTCTCCATTGGAGCGAACACGCTTACCTTCTTTAAACTCGAAGGTGAAGACCCCTCTGCCCCCGCGCCCTTGAACCGGGTAGTCAAAGAGAAGGCTGCGCTTGGCGTATCCACGATCAGAAAGAACCAGAATCTCTCCTTCATCGCCTTCTACCCAAGCTGCTGCTATTACCTCATCGTCCTCTTTTAGCGTAATCCCTTTTACACCAGCGGCTGCCCGGCCCATCGGGTTCACATCACTTTCTTTGAAGCGAATGCTCATACCCTTCTTTGTTGCAAGTAAAATATCCTTGGTTTGTCCCACCGAATGCTCTATGTGAATAACCTCGTCGCCATCAGCCAGCTTCACTGCAATAATACCATTGGAGCGATTCGTTTGATAATCCTTCAATTCTGTTCGCTTGACCTGCCCTTTCTTCGTCACAAACACCAAGGAATGGTCTGAAGCCTCGAAATCCTTTACAGGGATAACGGATACAATACGGTCCTCTTTGGCAATCGGTATGACATTAACAAGCGCCGTCCCGTTATCTTTCCACTTGTATTCTGGAATTTGGTGCACAGGAAGCAGGAAGTATTGACCTTGATTCGTAAAGATAAGAAGGCTGTCGATCGTATTCACTTCCATCAAGAAGCGGAGGTAGTCTCCTTCCTTTAATCCTGTATTCTCGATCTCCCCGCCAGAACGCGTGTAGGATAACATGCTTGTACGTTTCACATACCCATCGTTAGATAAGGTCACCAGCACATCTTCAGGTGTCACCATTACTTCAAGGTTCACCTTAATCTCTTCGACTTCTCCTTGAATGTCTGATCTGCGATCAATGCCATATTTGTCTCTTATTTCACTAATTTCTGATTTGATAACGGACAGAAGCTTGGTCTCACTGCCTAGAATACCCTTAAGGTAAGCAATCAGCTTCTGGACCTCTTTAAGCTCCTTCTCTAAGGAAGTAATTTCAAGATTCGTAAGACGATATAACTGCAACGTCAGGATGGCATCAGCTTGGCGTTCGGAGAAGCCATATGCAGCAACTAAGTTCTTCTGTGCATCTTGGCGATTCTTAGAGCGTTTAATCGTCTCGATAACTTCGTCCAGTATGTTTAACGCCTTAACAAGCCCTTCCAACACATGCGCGCGGTCTTCCGCTTTCTCCAGTTCATATTGCGATCGATGTGTGACGACTTCTTTTTGGTGATCGATGTAGGCACGGAACATATCTAATAGGCCAATTTGCTTTGGCGCCTTATTTACAATCGCTACCATATTAAAGTTATAATTCGTTTGCAGGTCCGTTTTCTTAAATAAATAATTTAAAATTCCTTCTGCATCTGCATCCTTCTTAACCTCGATAACGATACGAAGGCCATCACGTCCGCTTTCATCCCGAACTTCTGCAATACCCTCGACCTTCTTCTCCAGGCGAATATTTTCCATTGCGCTCACTAATCGGGATTTTACAACCTGATAAGGTATTTCGGTAATGACGATTTGCTGCTTTCCGCCGCGAAGCTGTTCAATACTTGTTTTTGAACGGATATAGATGCGGCCTTTCCCCGTACTGTAAGCATCGCGAATTCCGTTCTCACCCATGATGATGCCGCCCGTCGGGAAATCAGGTCCTTTAATAATCGTCATCAGCTCTTCAAGCGTAATATCGGGCTTGTCAATCATCGCTATGCAAGCATCAATCACTTCGCGCAAATTATGGGTAGGGATTTCAGTTGCAAAGCCAGATGAAATCCCGCTTACGCCATTGACCAGCAGATTCGGATACCGTGAAGGTAACACCACGGGCTCCTTCAAGGTATTGTCGAAATTATCTTTAAATAATACCGTTCGCTTCTCTATATCTCTTAACAGTTCAAGGGCAATTGGAGATAATCGTGCTTCTGTGTACCGCATAGCTGCCGCAGGATCGTCATCGAGTGACCCCCAGTTGCCATGACCGTCAATTAATACATGACTCATTTTCCAAGGCTGAGCCATCCGCACCATACCTTCATAAATCGACGAATCGCCATGGGGGTGATAGTTACCCATTACATCCCCGACCGTCTTTGCAGATTTACGATATGGCTTATCCGGGGTATTTCCCGCATCATACATAGCGTACAAGATTCTGCGCTGCACCGGCTTGAGTCCGTCTCTAACATCAGGAATCGCACGGTCCTGAATAATATATTTGGAATACCTTCCGAAGCGGTCACCTACAACCTCCTCTAGAAAGGCAGGTAAAAACTGTTCAAGTGTACTCATAATTCACATCACCTTCTATTCTTCAAACTCGGTGAAATCTACATTGTCAATGATCCAGCGTTTTCTTGGATCTACCTTATCGCCCATCAATGTGGAAACCCTGCGTTCAGCTTTTGCCGCGTCCTCGATTTGCACTTGAAGCAGCGTTCTAGTGGCAGGATCCATAGTCGTCTCCCAGAGCTGATCGGGGTTCATTTCACCCAAACCTTTATAACGCTGCAGCTCCACACCCTTGCCGAGCTGTTTCATGTTCTGCTGCAGTTGTTCATCGGTCCAGGCATATTTGACTGAGGTATCCTTACCTGATTTTTTAGAAATCTTATAAAGCGGGGGCTGTGCAATGAACACCTTGCCATGATCGATCAACGGTTTCATATATCGATAGAAGAAAGTAAGCAGCAAAACTTGAATATGAGCGCCATCCGTATCAGCATCCGTCATAATTATAATTTTTGAATAATTGCATTCTTCGATTTCAAATTCACTGCCTACGCCTGCACCTATGGCCGCAATAATCGCTTTATATTCATCATTCTTCAGAATATCGATCAGCTTAGCTTTTTCCGGGTTCATGGGCTTTCCTTTCAGCGGTAATATCGCCTGATATTTAGAATCCCTTCCCTGCTTAGCCGAACCGCCTGCAGAATCACCCTCAACGATGAAAATTTCATTCTTCGTAAAGTCCTTCGATTGTGCTGGCGTTAATTTACCGCCTAAATTGGAGCTTTGATGCTTTCCTTTTTTGCCGCTGCGCACTTCTTCCCTTGCTTTTCTTGCTGCTTCTCTAGCTTTGGAAGCTTGTACCGCCTTCTTCACTAGATTCTGGGCCACGTTTGGATTTTCCTCCAAGAACACAGCCATTTTCTCGGATACAATCGTATCCACCGCGCTGCGCGCTGAAGTACTGCCTAGTTGATCCTTCGTTTGTCCGACGAATTCAACCTCACCCATCTTAATGTTGATTACGGCCATCATGCCTTCACGCAGATCAGCACCATCCAAGTTTTTATCCTTCTCTTTCAGCGCACCGCTCTTGCGGGCGTATTCGTTCATCACCCGTGTGAAAGCCGTCTTAAAGCCAGTTTCATGCGTACCGCCGCCTCTAGTTGGAATGGAGTTAACGAAGGAAGCCAATGTCTCTGTATATCCATCATGATATTGCAAAGCGACCTCAACCTCGATGTCTTCCTTCTCTCCAGTAAAATGAATGACCTCATGCAGTACCGTTTTTTCTTCATTTAAGAAAGCAACAAATTCCTTTGCGCCGCCCTCGTATAAGTAAGTATCGGCTTGATCTGAACGCTCATCTTTAACCGAGATTTTCAAGCCAGAATTTAAGAAAGCGATTTCCTGCAGCCGTTCTGAGAGTGTGTCAAAATTGACATTTGTGCCGCCTGCAAACACACGTTTATCAGGTTTAAAGGTCACTTTAGTCCCTGTGCGATTCGTGTTTCCGATGACTTCCAGCGACGTTACGGGTTCACCCACATGCTCTTTACCCTCGGTGTCCACCCAATATTCAAAGCGCTGCTTATGTATTTTGCCTTCTCTATAAATTTCAACCTCCAGCCATTCAGACAATGCATTCGTAACAGATGCCCCAACGCCGTGCAGACCGCCGGATTTCTTATAACCTGCACCGCCAAACTTACCGCCGGCGTGAAGCATTGTGAATACCACCTGTGGCGTTGGAATACCCATCTTATGCATACCCGTGGGAATCCCGCGTCCATTATCCTGAACGGTTAATGATCCGTCTTTATGGATCGTGACGCGAATGTCTGAGCAAAATTTCGCCAAATGCTCATCCACCGCATTATCGACAATTTCCCAAACGAGATGATGCAGCCCTGAAGTGCTAGTATTCCCAATATACATACCTGGTCTTTTTCGAACCGCTACTAAGCCTTCAAGCACTTGTATATCATCTACATCGTAATTGGCTGGAGATGCCGAAGCATTGCCGAATATGTCCAGTTGTTCAACCATGTCTGTGCCTCCTTCAAAGACTAACCTGCTTCCTTTATTTCGCCCTTAATTTAGAATATCCTGTTTCGTAAACACAAAATACGACACAATGACGGAAATTATCGCCCATACAGCTAACACGGAGAGTGAAAATGTTAACGTCATCCCCTCAATCGGCGGTATATCTCCGGCCAAATAAGTCACCGTGTTCAAGTTTACCATGAAAAAATATTTTGCGCTTTCCCAAGATGAAACCATGTTCGTCAGGATCGTTCCTGCAATTAAGGTGGCGAGCATAATCCCCATACCTGCAGCTGTGCTACGAACCAGAACAGAGACCATCAGAGCCAAACAAGCTACGACCATACAGGAAAACCAGGCTAATCCCATCTCCATGATGATAAATTGCCACTGTTCAACCGTATTCACATACGTAAAATCCACTGTGGAGCCCATCAGCTTAAAGCCTGTCAAAATGGGCTGCGACCATCCTTCATACCCAAACACGATTCCAGAAATGAGATAGGACAGTAAGCTTAATGTGAACACTGTTAACGATACATAGAACATTAAAGCGATGTATTTGCTCGTCAACACTTTCCATCGTCGGACTGGCCGCGTAAGAAGTAATTTAATCGTACCTCCAGCATGCTCAGAGGAAACCATATCCGAACCCATCACCATGATTAATAGAGGCAGTAACAAGCTAACGCTATTAGACACAAACTCTCGAGTAAACGTCACACCGCTAGGCGATTTAGGGTCAATATCTGCTTCAAGGTAATATTCCAGCTGCTGAATATTCACCGCATACCATTTCTTCCATTCTTCCACAACACGAGGGCTTTCCATACGCCGATTGTAGTCATTGATCTGTTCTTGTACCCCAATTCTCCAATCATCCGTTCCCAATTGCTCTTGGATGCTTACGGCAACTCTAAACTGAGCATATGTAAACAAAGGGATCATTACGGCAATAAGCATGATCACCACAAAGAATCGTTTCTTCTTCCAAATTTTCAGAACTTCATTCCGTGTCAACTTATAAAGACTAGCCAATTTTCTCCCCCTCTGTAAGCTTCAAGAAAAACTGCTCCAAAGTCGGCTGTTTGATCTCTATAGCGAATACCTCAATGTTTGCCATGAGCAGTTGCCTGTTGAGCTCTGGCACTTGTTCAGGGTCCATTTCAATTGTCACAACCCCTATGTCTTCCTCTACGCCTTCCGAGACGCTAACCTCTTCAGCCAACACCCTAATATTCTCATGGCGCTGTAATAGGTTAAGTGCGTCAGAGTGAGGTCGAACCTTCCATAGAACAAGCGTTGAAGACTCTTGAAGCAGCCGATCCACGTAGTCCACCTTGATAACTTCTCCCTTACGAATAATGGCAACACGATCACACATCATCTGAATTTCACTTAACAGGTGACTAGATATTAGCAGGCTTAAGCCTTGACTAGCAAGGTGACGGATAAATACCCTAAGTTCTTTGATCCCTTGTGGATCTAATCCGTTCGTAGGTTCATCAAGTATGAGCAGCTTGGGCCTGCCTAATAACGCTTGGGCAATCCCAAGACGTTGCCGCATTCCTAGTGAATAGGTCTTCACTTTATCGTGGATGCGCTGATCCATTCCAACGATTTCCACCACCTCTTGGATGCGGTCCTCACCTACACCCGGCAGCATATCAGCAAAATGCTCTAGGTTCTCCCAGCCCGTCAAATAAGGATACAATTCTGGGTTCTCAACAATGCAGCCCACGTGCTGTAATGCCTCGTTAGGCCGATGATTCACATCATAACCGCACACCTTCACACTGCCTTCAGTTGGTTTTATCAAATTCACAAGCATCCGAATCGTAGTCGTTTTACCTGCTCCATTAGGTCCAAGAAAACCGAATATTTCACCAGCACGCACATCAAATGATATCCCTTTAACGATCCATATGTTCTTAATTCGTTTCTTTAGTTGATGAACGGATAGAACTGGAACATCACTCATCTGTATTCACCTCCGATAGTTCATAATCTAATACCTGAATAATCCGGTCTGCGATTCGATCATACCCTTTAGCATTGGGGTGGTATAAGTCTGACGACAAATAGGCTTTAGGGTCTTGCTGGAACAGATCATAGGTAGGGACTACGATAATCTGAGGATGGGCTTGAGCGATTTTGAATACTTCCAAATTCCAACGTTCCTGCACATATAACGAAATATTTTCGTCTAATTCCATATAAGAGAAAGGGTTGTATAACCCCGAATAAATAATTGTACTATTAGGGTTCAGCTCGGCCAAACGGGCAAAAATATGCTTAACATCGGCTAAAGCTTGATCGATTTGTTCATTTGCTTTATCTAACGTGACCTCTTCACCTAGGGAGAATAAATTATTCCCGCCAATCGTTAATAGAATGACATTGTAAGTCTCCACTGCGGTAATAATCCCTTTGCTGTTCGTCAGATCAGCTAACAGCTGATTCGTTTCATAGCCATTCACAGCGAAATTCGCAATGGATACAGGTATGTCCAGGGCATCATCCAATTTGTTCTTTACCCGGCCCGCATACCCTTCTCCCTCATCATCCCCTGCGCCTTTCGTTAATGAATCCCCTAGTGCAAGAATTCGAATCTCATCTAACGCTGGGGGCGCCTTCTTCTCTTCCGCAGGCTTCATCACTTGAGCTTGATCGGGACGCAGGACAGTATCAACCGCATATATAAAGCCTCCAACCAAAACCAGCGTGGCACTAAAGGCTAGCAAACCCATCATTCTCCAAACCTTTTGGGACGAACGCATCCACTTTCACTCCTTTAATGGCTCAAAGTCATTATTATAAAAGTAATGGTTCTGATGTGAATTTGCAACTTTACACACCCCACAGACAAGAAAAAACGACCTCCATGAAATATCTGAAAGCCGTTGCCAACGGAAAATTCAATCTATTGCAAAGGTTTGGGGACCTCTTTTGAATGCTTCTTCTGTATGACCTTCCACGTATGTTAGTTTTCCAAATCAATGATGTAATATCCACAAAAAACGTTGACCCGAAGGTCAACGTCAATGTATATATTAGGCCTCAAGCGCAATAATGCGATCCATTTCCTTTAAGAGCTGCTGCAGCATATCAGGTTGCACAGCCTCTGAACCTGCAGCGATGCGCCCCTCAACTTGCTCTTGCAGCTCAAGCTTTTGTGCCTCATACCACTGGTGCAGCGCTTGCTCCAGCTGATGTTGATAATAGGCATTAAAACGCTCCTGATGCTTATGAATATAAGCATCGATAATGTGATCCAATTGTTGAGACAACTGGTCGCGGAGCTTGTCACGTCCATTCTCTTCGAAGAATTGTCTGCCGTTCTTATAATGAGCTAACAAGTCTTTTTCCTCGACCACTAATCCTTCAATTTCTTCATCAACCTCTGGTGCTGGCAGCGAAAATCCAAGCTCTGCATCAAGCTCAAACCAAGGTAAATACTCGCTTATCTCTTCTTGAAGCAATGTAAGCACATGTTGTAATTCGTCCTTTATGGCTTTCTCATAACGAAGCGATAAGGCGAGCGCTTCCTGGGACAACTGAATGTTAAGAAGCTGCTTAAATTCAGCCATCGCTTGTCTCATTCGGGTCTTTCTATCTCCCTGCTCATCTCTTAGTGTTGAAGGGTTGAAGGCAAGCAGAAACAGATCGTTAAACCGGAACATATAGCGCTGTTTCACATAATAGAACAGTTCCTTAAGCTCACCTTCAAGCTTCACAAGATCCATTCGTTTCATTGGCTCTTGAATGGTTGATACACTGTGATCTAAAGCCGTTTGCAAGGCATTAATCTTGTGTTGACGATCGCTGGCATCCCTAGCCGCTTCTGCTAACCAAACCTCCACCGTCTCTCTACATTTCTTAAGATCCTTCTCAATCGCATCGATACTGATGGTAACTAGATCGTCTATTGCAAACTTCATAAAATCACGTTCGAAAGCAGGAATTCCCGAAGCAGCTAGCATTTGCGGCTTATTCTGAAGCTTGCCTTCCACTGCTAGTTTGCTGGAAACAGGATAGATGTTGGCTTCTCGAATTTGGAATTGAAGCAAGTTGTGACGGACATGTTCAACCACACCTTCTAACTCTTCTGGTGAAGCTGCTAAGTCCGCTGCATTTACAACGAAAAACATTTTATCGAGCTCAAAGCTGTCCTTTACCCTTCCAAGTTGAATCAGAAACTCGCGATCAGCTTGAGAGAATGCATGGTTGTAATAAGTGACGAAAAGTATCGCATCTGAGTTTTTAATATAATTAAAAGCTACACCAGTATGTCTGGCATTAATCGAATCAGCTCCCGGCGTATCTACAAGCACAATCCCTTGCTCAGTCAATGGACAGCTGTAATATAACTCTATATCTTCCACAAAACAAGATTTAGATTCCACAGCGACATATTGGCGGAAAGCCTCCATTTGAACCCATAACTCATCTTCAAGCTGGTCCTTTGCCTCATTCCACCCTTGTTCTACCGCTTTTAGGAATGCATAATGGGCTTTGCCTTTACCGCTAATATGCTCTGGCTTTAATTTACTAATTAATTTCAGCGCGACCTCCATGGAGGCTAGTGAGGCTTCAGCGGATATTCCTAGTAACTCAAGCGAATACTGAACATCAGCTAGAATTGTGTTTAATGGTTTCATTCGAATTTTGGCCATGCCATGCTGGTCTGGTGTCGGCGGCTTCATGACCTTATTAATCGCAGAGGTCGTAGGATTGGGAGACACAGGTACGACCTTTTCCCCAATCAGCGCATTTGCAAACGACGATTTGCCCGCACTAAATGCCCCGAATAAAGCAATCGTAAATGTTCTTTTCTCTAGTCGCTGCACCTTATCTTCCAGATGTCGTTTATGGGCGGCAAGCCCTGGTAAACCCTGAATACATTCAGTAAATACGTTCACCTTCCGAACCGTTTGTTCAATTCGATCATGAACAGAGTTAGAGTTACTCGATGATAGAGCTTCATCCCTGACATTTTCCACAATGCTGTATCCAGATTCTGTTGCATCGTGATGTGCTGGTATTCCTTGCGTGCCTAAATCACGATCCGAAACTGTCATCGTTCTGGGGGCTAAGCTTTTGGATGGCAGCGCAAATGCGTTGTGCTTCCATTGTGAATAGCAGGAACGAAGTTCAGCCGTATATGCTGCAGATTCTGCATCCAGATGATCTACTTCCCGCTTTGCTTGCAACTGTGATGAACACTCGTCCAGTTTGAGCTTTAACTCCGCAAGTTCATTTATTGATTGTTCTGCAACCTTCTCAGCCGCTTTTTCTAAAAGTTCAAATGCTTCGCGGCGGAATCTCCCTTTAATCTCATTTGATATTTGAGCAGAATAGGTCATGGTGTATTCATTAGAAAGTATAGCCCCTGGATTAACTTGCTGTAACAGCCAAACATCTGTAGCTTCGAAGCGAACCGCTTCTATATGCTGCATCCACACTGTGTCGTTCATATTCTGCTGCTGAACAGCCGCTTTTAAAGAATTGTGCAGATGATGCTTGATGTGTACTTCGATATTCTGCTTGATATCATCACAAAAAGCCTTCAGTCGGTTTTGCTTCTCCTGCTCCGTCTTCTGCTTACTAAATAACAAACCGACCTTAAATTTGGAGCTTGTACTTTCAAGAAACAGGTGAGCAAGGTCCCTAGTCTTTGCGGGTACGATATTCGCATTATCTACCAGCTTGGATATCTCTTGCTTTTGCTGGATTAGAAATCCCTCTGCTTGCCGCTCTAATCGTGCTATATCTGCTTTGATCGCATTAGCTTGCTGTTCAATCTCTTCTAAGCCTTGAGCTTCAATTTGTTCCAGATACGGTGTCTTCTTCGCCTCATATGCTTCTAACACAGACTGAATATGATCTTCAACGATATGATTAGCAGAATGAGTAATACTTGCTTCCCTTAGATCCTCTCCCGCATGAATCAACTGCTTAAGATACCACCTAAGCTGTTCGAGTTCATTGTGCGGATGAAGCTTGTCCTTCAAAGTAATAAAGAACATCTCTGCTAATTCAATATGCCAGTTCTCGAATGCTTGCTTTACTCCGGTTTGATACTCACTGAAATCAATTTCATCCGGGTCATGCTTATCAATCTGATTTACAATTAGAAAAATAGGTTTGTTCCATTCCTGAAGCCGCTTAGTAAAGGCAAAATTAATTTCTGACATCACATGGTTGTAATCCATAACATAGAAAACAACATCGGATAAGTGAATAGCTGACAACGTAGAGCGCATATGGGCTTCATCTGTAGAATCTACACCAGGTGTATCGAGCAGTACGGTATTCTCCCCCATCCAGTCGATCGGATAGGAAAGTTCCACGGATTCAATGGCATCCCCTTGCTTACATGCTTCTTGAAGCTCCGATAATACAATGGATTCCGGGATGGGTTCATTCCAGCGCTTCACTTTTGCCTCGGGAGCGGCATTTCGAATCGATACCACATTTGCACTGGTGGGAATTGGACTTGATGGCAATAACGTATGCTCACACAGCTCATTAATTAAACTTGATTTCCCTGCCGAGAAGTGACCGCAGAACGTAATGCTGAATAAACCTTGCTGTTGTTTCAGGATTAAATCATCTAATTGCGCTTGGTATGTTTGATATGGACTTATGCTCATTGCCTCTTTTAGCTTGATCAAAGTTTGATCTATTGTTGGGAGTGTTCCCTTCGTGGTGATGCTCATCTTCCGTTCTCCTCACTCATAATCTAAAAAAAAGAAACCGATACTTATCGGTTTCTAGTGTAACACAGTTTGCTTTTCGGGGAGAAGTATTTCGAACACTTCACCGTGCTGCAATATCGTAATATCTTGGTCCTTCACCTTCATCACAACAACGCCAGGCTTGTTTCTCATACGTTCAATGTAATGCTCGGGCACTTCCCCAGACTCACTAATTGTGATACCTTCCAGGGTAATCTCTTCATCTTCAGACAATGAAGTAGTCAATATTTCATCGAAAATATCGGAGAAGGCTTCAAAATCTTTCGTATAAACAGAAATACACTTCACGCTCCAGTTCACCCTTTCTGCTCGTTATACTGCGTATTATGCCATGTTCGCTGCCTTAACATTCCTAAATTCAATTCATTTCATTCGCTTTATTCCTTCACGGCAAAGTTCCAGTAACGGGCAAACCTCACAACGCGGATTTTGGGCTTTGCAATGATAACGGCCAAAGAATATAAGTCGGTGATGGGTCAAAGTCCACTCCTCCATCGGGACCTTTTTCATCAGTTTCTTCTCTACCTCCAGCACAGAATCTTTCCAATTTGCAAGCCCTAAGCGCTTCGAAACCCTCTCGACATGCGTATCTACAGCGATTGCTGGCACATCAAACGCGTTAGATACGACTACATTGGCTGTCTTTCTGCCGACACCCGGCAATTCCACCAACTGTTCATGCTTTTTCGGCACGTCTCCGTCATATTGATCGAGTAAAATGTGGCATAATTTCTGAATATTCTTCGCCTTATTCCGGTAAAGTCCAATCCTACGAATATCTTGTTCGAGCTCCTCAAGCGGAACAGCCACATAATCTTCAGGAGACTTGTATTTCTCAAATAAATCCTTCGTCACCTTGTTCACCGTTTCATCAGTGCATTGAGCAGACAATAGTACAGCGATCGTCAGTTCAAATGCATTGGCGTGGTTCAATTCACAATGTGCATCGGGAAACATTTCCCCTATCGTATCAAGAATGTGCCTTATTTGCTGTTTATTCATCATGTCACCTCTCAACAAAGAAAAGGCTGTCCTAAACAGGATTATATCCTATCTAGGACAGCGTTGTTATATGCATTTATGGATTTACTGTCTCACGACTTCAACAATTTGTCCACCGACAAAATAAACCTGAAGCTTATCTCCACTTTTCAAACTATTCGCTGTAAGCTTCGAATTGCCGGCATGAATATACACATCCGCATGCAATTTAAAGGTAGTCTCTTCCCCTAACACACGCTTCTTAAATGTGATTTCATTCGTCTCATCGTTGTAACTGGAGAAGGTACGCTCCTCTGGATTCAAAATCGTCACAAAATGTTGATCATTAGTATTGGCAATCGATTCAATGCGATCGCCCACTTGAATCCGTTGCAGATTGTAAGCGATGTCCTTGCCTTCTCTGACTTCCACATAACCGTATTTTGGCGTTTTCGTTGTTGTGCCTTCTTTAGTCCTTACTGTAATTGTACCGCCTGCAACATCAACAGCTGTAACCTCACCGCGTGTCACATCATCCATATGAATGCCATCAATTGATTTACCCATATAAGTAGCAATAATCGGCTCGTTGACTTTAAAGTCATTAATCCCGGCACTTTGATTGTTCTTCGTCAGCTCAATTGCATTAGACAATCTAACTACTGTGATCACATTAGCGTTGTTTAGGAGACTGACTTGATTCTTCGATTTATCTACATCCACTACGTGTAGAACCATCACTTTTTTAATATTAATGCGTTCGATTAACGTTTGATCATCGTCATAGCTGATTTCCACATCATCGCCTATATTTACGTCTCTTAACAGGGCTGAATTCCGGCCATATTCTTCAACATAAACAGAATCTTCCAATTCAAACGTTAATTCCTGTCCTTTTTCCGTTAACAAGCTAATTTCAGTATTGGAAATATCCGTTACCTTACCTCTAAATTCAAAAGCTCCTTCAATGCTTAACAGTTCATTTTTCGAAGACGTTACAATGACTCTGCTTCCATTGGAGAATTCATTATCAAATCGATCCAACGGAATATTGTCTCCGTCAAATCGAATCGTTACCTCTTTCGACAATTCGTAAGCCGCATATGTTCCGTTATCGTATTTTAAGGTTAAGACACCCGACTCGTAGCTGATGACGGTTGCCATCGCACCCACTTGGATTTCACGATTGTGTACGGTAATTTTCTGAACGATGAATTCATCAGAAATATTGATCGTCACATCATCGCCAACCGCAAGGTCATCAATTTTAGGAGTCGTCATGCCAGTTAACTGAATCGTTACAGAATTGCTTACATCATATGCACCAAGCGTTTTGTCGGATTTTCTAATTTGCAGCGTTTTTCTCACTGAATCAATATATTCAATAGTGCCTCGCTCCGATGTAAAGATCGGTTTAATTAGTACAATAGAAATCACTTTACCATTCTTCACTTCATACGAGACAGAGTCTTTAGGGTTCAAGTTTTCCAGCTTGAAGACCTCACCTTGATAAGTGATTACAGCATCTTTACTGATCGGATAAGTTTCTACTGCTGTAGTTCCTGAATCAACAATTTTGAATTCTGTATCAGAGATATCTTGCAGAATCCCTTCAGCCGTTTTGTTGAACGGAATCTCTTTCACCAAGATGCTGAATACTTCTGTTTCGTCACCAAGCTTGTTCTGGTTAACTACAATTAAGCTGTCTTCAATAATTTTGCTTAAGCTTAACCCGTTATCATTCTCATCCACGACAGATATAGACGGATTTAATTCGAATGTCTGTTCTACACCGTTTACATCTAATACTAGACTAAGATCACTTAAATCAATATCTACAACAGTACCTTCATAGCTTTCGATATTCGCTTCACCGAGAATCTCAACGAAATAAGCGTTATCGTTCTGCTGCACTACATAAACCTTAAAGAACTTCTCGATATCTTCAAACGGAATTTGATTAATATTATGCTCTGCAGTATATAATAAAGCATCTTTGTGTACGGTTAATGTATGGGTCTTGCCGTCTTCTGCCAGCACTTTGAGATCGGGCTTATCAACCTCCATGACGTGACCGATGATGACTTTATCATTATGTTCTTCTAAATATTGATCTGCTAGACTTAAGAATACTGCGATTTGCCCACGCGTGACATTACCTTGCGGACGGAAATCCCCTTCGTTAAAGCCACTTACGATTTTTAATTCCACAGCTGCGTTCACATAACCTCTAGTTTCCTCAGCAATCTTATCATCATCAGTAAAATCAGTCGTTTGATCTTTAAGCGCATCTGCTTGCGCTTTTTTGCCCAAAGCCCTGATCACCGTCTTGGCTACCCACTCACGCGTGGCAGGCTGTTTCCCCCAAGAAACGGTGCTGCCGCTATTCTGAATAGCAGCTATCTCTTCGGGAAGATTGATAATAGCATGATCGATAGCCCTGATAACATAAGGCTTCGCCCAACCATCTACTTCAAAAGGCAATGCCGCATCACTCTCTGAATCTATATCTTTATCTAACCCCATCAATTTCGTTGCTAGAACGATAACCTCTTGCTGAGTCACTTCATTACCAGGACGGTAAGTGAATGAGCCGTTATGCTCTTCATAACCCGATATAATATCCTGTAAAGCCAGCTTCATCACATGTTTCTGTGCCCAGTGTCCATATGGAACATCTGGAAAGCTTGTCCTCACAGTTGAGCTAGTTGTTTGTGTCGTGTTCGTTAATTCAGTCGATTCATTCTTTTCTTCGGCCCATGAAAGTCCACTGCATAATAAAGTAAATATAAGTGTAAAAATGAGTACCTTTGTTGATTTGTGTAGTCCGAACATGCGTAGATCTCCTCTCCATCCTTCTTATGAATTCAATCCTAAATATTCTTTAATGCCTGCAACAATTCCTGCTGCCACCCGGTCTTGAAATTCAGATGAAAGCATTTTTGATTCATCAGAACTATTCGATAAATACCCAATTTCTAACAATGCAGCGGGCATCACCGTTTCTCTCAACACTTTATAATTGACTTGTCTTACATTTCGGTCCGGCAGACCTGCCGCTTCGACTGTATGATTGTGCATCACACTGGCAAAATTGTAGCTGCTCTCGTGCGCATAATACGTTTCTGTACCTGATATAGGCCGTTCAAATGTATTGCCATGTATCGATACGAAGACATCAGCATCCCAATCATTCGCCATTTTGGCGCGATCAGACAATTCTATGAATGTATCATCAGTTCTCGTCATCAGCGTTTGAATAAACGGTTCATTCTCCAGTAATGCATTCACTTTCTCAGCTAAGGCAAGCACAAAATACTTCTCATGTTTCCCGCTATGCCCCGGCGCTCCAGGATCCTTCCCGCCGTGACCCGCATCGATAACTACTTTAAAGGTTTTTACATCTAATACGACAACAATTTCATTCGTATCTGTTTTCTCAATCAGGTGGTAGCTCACAGGTTGAATTAAATCGATGACGACACGTACAGTTTGAGGATCATCAGAGTACATTGAATATCTCAAGCTGTTTACAAGCGGATGATCCGTTTCAATTTCACCATTTTGAACAGGGACTTGTCCGTTAATTAAGGATCCCAGCGTTGTATTCGGTAAATCAATCACAATGCGATCTGGATGCTCAAGATAAAATGAAGTAGGTTTAACATTGTCATTTAACTGCAGAACCATTTGGTCGCCTATGGTTTCCACAGATGACAGGATAACAAATGCATTCTCTGCCTCAGTCATATCCTCTGATTCAATTTCGACTTCGTTACTGGATTCTAAGGCTTCCTCTGTAAGCGGCTCCTCCGCACCAGCAACATCTGAAGCTTCCTTCGGTGGCGTGATAGGATGAAGGGGAGTCTCTGATTGAGAGGCTACTAGAATAGGCGGCATTTCATCAGCAACAATTGCCTTTGGCTCTTCTTTATAGATAGACACTGTTTTCGTCTTGCCGTCCCAATAGACCAGTGCGCCGAATTGTTCGCTAACAAAACGAAGCGGCAGCAGCGTACGTCCATCCATAATAATAGGCGGGTTAGAAATGTTCTCCTCTTCACCATTCACCATTGCGACGGTCTGATCTACAAATAATTCAAGCCGTGTTCCTTCCTTCTCTACCTCAACCTTCCGTTCCGATGACACCCAACTCACCATACTGCCAAGTTCCTCTGCAATGATTCGCAGCGGCACAAAGGTTGTACCCTCAATAATCTTTGGCTCTACGGTCGGAGCTAGCTGTTTCCCGTTATAGAACAGTTTTATCTCCGGTTCCGCTGCATTAATCTGAGGTGACAAACACAAGAGCAGTATGAATAAGCATAGCATCAAAGAAGTAACTTTCTTCATGTTTCACCTCTTATACCACTTATTCTTATGTATAGAAACAAATGCATCGTGTTGAATTGCGCGCTATGCATTTGATTCATATCTACTATAACTGACAGAATCTATTATATTCTGCTAGCAATCTATTATATAAGACGTAAAAAAATAGATAAAGTTGCGACAAATCAAACAATTTCACCGTAAGGAATACAAGACGGGGGACAAAAAATCCCCTAAGCTCAGTCATCATCGATTGAACTTAAGGGATGCTCTACTTCCAATACGAAATTTGCTGTATAACCGCTTAATTACGCTTTGTATGCTAAACGCTGTTGATGTTTTGCCTCGTAGTTCGCGATCAAATCAGCCTGCTGCAGAGTTAGTCCAATATCATCTAAGCCTTGAAGCAAGAACTGTCTGCGGTGCTCATCAAGGTCAAATGCATAGGATAAGCCTTGATCATCTGTGATCGTTTTATTCTCTAAATCTACTGTTAGTGTATAGCCTTCATTACTGTGCGTGCGTTGAAATAATTCTTCTACCTGTTCTTCGGACAATTTAATCGGCAGGATGCCGTTTTTAAAGCAATTGTTGTAGAAAATATCGGCAAAAGACGGTGCAATGACCACCTTAAATCCATAGTCCAATATCGCCCAAGGTGCATGCTCACGAGAGGAACCACAGCCAAAGTTAGCTCTTGAGATCAAAACAGATGCGCCTTGAAAACGATCCTTGTTCAAATCAAAAGAAGGATTCACCGCACCGCTCTCATCGAATCTCCACTCATAAAATAAAAATTGTCCAAAACCTGTACGCTCAATGCGTTTTAGAAATTGTTTAGGAATAATTGCGTCTGTATCCACATTCACGCGGTCTACAGGACCTACAATACCTGTATGCTTTTTAAATGCTTCCATATTAATCTCCTTTCAAACCCTGTATTATTAATTCAGTCCCATTGGTTAAATCAATTCAATATTATACCGTTTGTGCTTCTTTTACTTCCCAATCACGCACGTCAACGAAATGACCTTTGATAGCTGCTGCTGCTGCCATAGCAGGCGATACTAAGTGAGTACGTCCACCGCGGCCTTGACGTCCTTCGAAGTTACGGTTGGATGTAGACGCACAGCGTTGGCCTGGTTGAAGTACGTCAGGGTTCATTGCAAGACACATACTGCAGCCAGCATCACGCCATTCAAAGCCCGCTTCAGAGAAAATTTTATCTAATCCTTCTTTTTCAGCTTGAAGTTTAACGCGGCCCGATCCCGGAACAACAATAGCAGTGACGTTAGAAGCTACTTTGTAACCGTTAGCGATCTTAGCAGCTGCTCTTAAATCTTCAATCCTACCATTCGTACAAGAACCAATGAATACATAATCTACTTGAAGGTCTGTCATTGGCGTTCCTGGAGTTAATGCCATATATTCAAGAGCTTTTTCAGCCGCTTTTCGTTGATTTTCAGTCGTAAATGCTTGTGGGTCTGGAACAAGTGCAGTAATATCTGTACCCATACCTGGGCTAGTTCCCCATGTCACTTGCGGAATCAGTGATTCTGCATCAAATTCCACTACCGTATCATAGCTGGCGCCTTCATCAGTTACAAGGTTCTTCCACTCTGACACAGCTTGATCGAATGCAGCACCTTGAGGTACATATTCACGGCCTTTCAAGTAATTAAACGTAGTCTCGTCCGGAGCGATTAGACCCGCTCTAGCCCCTGCTTCGATAGACATGTTACAAACGGTCATGCGCTCTTCCATTGACAAAGCACGAATCGCTTCACCCGTATATTCAATAACGTACCCAGTCGCAAAGTCAGTACCGTATTGCGCAATGATACCAAGGATCAAGTCCTTAGCAGTAATACCTGGTTTAAGGTTGCCGTTTACACGTACTTCCATCGTTTTCGGCTTGGATTGCTGCAAGCATTGGGTTGCTAATACGTGCTCAACCTCACTTGTACCAATACCGAAAGCCAGCGCACCAAAAGCACCATGTGTGGACGTATGGCTGTCACCGCAAACAATTGTTTTACCTGGATGCGTTAAACCAAGTTCTGGACCCATAACGTGAACGACCCCTTGATCTTCACTATTAAGATCAAACAGTGTAACACCGAACTCTTCACAGTTTTTAGTCAGTGTATCAATCTGCTGCTTAGAGATCGGATCTGTGATATTAAAACGATCTTTTGTAGGTACATTGTGATCCATAGTAGCGTAAGTCAAATCAGGACGGCGAACCTTACGATTGTTTAGACGCAGACCTTCAAACGCCTGTGGAGACGTCACCTCATGCACTAGATGCAAATCAATGTAGATGATACTTGGTTTTCCCTCTTCTTGATAAATTACGTGATTGTCCCAAATTTTCTCGAACAATGTTTTCTTAGACATCCTCATTCACCTCTTCAAGTTATATTACCTCTAGCCATTCTATCAAATGATTCATCGATAAAATATGTTAAATTTATGGTATCATGGTTTTATTCATTGTTCCAAGATATAATAACTATAGCAGTAATAGGTTCAATCTATTAATCAATAAACTGAATTCGTGACGAAGCGAGGATAAGCTATGGAAATTCGCCAATTAAAATATGTCCTGCAAATTGCGCAGGAGAAGAACTTTTCCCGCGCAGCAGAGAAACTGCATATTGCTCAGCCCTCACTCAGCCAACAGCTTTCGAAGCTTGAGAAAGAATTAGGTGTATTGCTGTTTCAGCGGAATACGAATTCCGTTGAGCTTACCCATGCAGGGAGCATTTTCGTTGATAAAGCCCAGAAAATCTTAGACCGTGTCGAAGAGCTTCAGCAAGAGATGGATGATATTTCGCAAATGCGTAAAGGAAGACTGATTGTCGGAAGCCTGCCTATCACCGGCTCACATATTCTGCCGCTGGTGCTGCCAGTATTTAAGAAGCATTTCCCCGAAATTGAAATTGTTCTTGTTGAAGACACGTCGGCCAATCTTGAACACTTTACAGCCAGCGGGCAAACGGATATCAGTCTGCTGTCACTGCCATTAATGGAATCTTCATTAACTTATGAGCCCATCATTGACGAAGAGATTTGTCTAGCGGTCCCGCATGACCACCGTCTAGTTTCACTCTCACAGGCTGATGAAGGCCGTATTACAATGAAAGAACTGCAGAACGAACCGTTTATTATTCTAAAAAAAGGACAAGGCTTTAGACAGATTACGATTGATTTATGTAAAGAAGCTGGCTTTGCGCCTAACATCGTATTCGAAAGCACCAACATCGAAACGGTTCAATCGCTTGTCGCCGCAGGCATGGGCATTGCCTTTGTTCCCCAAATGGTATCACGCGCCAAATGGAGCAGGCATGCACCGCATTATTTAGCTTTAGCTGATCCTAAACCGTATCGAACGCTTGTTATTGCTTACCGGAAGGGACGCTACATATCAAAAGCAGCCGAAGCTTTTATTCAAACTTTAATGGAAGTGATGGAGCATTATCGCAATCTGTAGAAAGGATGAATCTCAATGCATAAGAGCATCTTCAAAAAAATCATCATATCAATTACCGCTGTAGTCATCATCATTAGCGTAGCTGCCTTTATTAAGCTTGCTTATTATGAATATTTGCGCGCTTTCAATTAAGTAATAAAGGGACTGCCAACGTTGTCAGTCCCTCCTATTTAACATCTTGTATTAAGTGTACAGCCCCGGTCTTCGATCTTCGAAAATAGGAATGCGGCTTCTCACCTCGTCAACCAGATCCAAATTAAGGGTTGCACTTAACAGCGTTTCTCCCTCACCCGCTTCGGCAAGCACCTCTCCCCATGGGTCCACGATCATAGAATGACCAAAGAAGTCAGTCGTTCCACTTGTTCCCATGCGATTGCAGGACACAACGTACATTTGATTCTCAATCGCTCTAGCCATGAGCAGCGTTCGCCAGTGATGCAGTCTTGGATGCGGCCACTCGGCAGGTACAAACATAAGTTTAGTTCCAGCTAATGCCATCGAACGAAATAACTCAGGGAATCGAATATCGTAACAAATCATAACCCCTGCCGATGTATTATCAAGCTGAAAGCTGCCTCTAGCCTCCCCCGCGCTCAAATATTTCTCTTCATCCATTAATCGAAACAGGTGGATCTTCGAATAGCGGCTTGATATATTGCCGTCTCGGTCAAAAATATAGGACGTATTATAGATCTTATCCTCTCTTCGTTCTGCAATCGAACCCGCTACGACATGAACCCGATGCTGCTTGCAGAAGGCTGAAATAAAGGCTTGCGTACGTTCACCTTCCACATCCGCCAAACGATCTATTTCTTCTAGCGCATAGCCTGTATTCCACATTTCAGGCAGGACAATGACATCTGGTTTAGTTTGAAGCGAGACTGCTTCATTCAGCCATGCTGCCGCTTTGTCATAATTTTGATCCGGTTTACCTATGGATATATCCATCTGAACCACAGTTACATTTAACGTACGTGACGACATGATTCATCTTCACTCCTTCAGTCTTATAAGGCATTTATTCTATATTGATGAACCTTGCATGAAAAATCAAGCCAGGGATTTGTCAATGTTGAATTATTCATGATAGATTTAGTGTAGTGCTATGAACATAACCTTTCAATGTATATTTTACTGGACGGAGTGAAGCTTTCAATGAATCCATCTCTTCAACATTACCCAACCTTTGAACCCGCAGACCGTATCAAGGAATTGCCGACACAATTTTTTGCGTCGTTAGTTCAAAAGGTGAATCAAGAGATTGCTAAGGGGCATGATGTCATCAATTTGGGACAAGGTAATCCCGATCGTCCGACCCCTCCCCATATTGTAAAAACACTGCAGGAGGCTGCCGAGAATCCTTTATACCATAAATATCCACCCTTCAGCGGTTATTCATTTCTCAAACAAGCGATCGTTAAGCGTTATAAAGCAGATTACGGTGTAGAGCTTGACCCTGAAACTGAAGTAGCGATCCTCTTCGGCGGAAAAACTGGGTTAGTAGAAATTAGTCAATGTTTGTTAAATCCGGGTGATGTCTGCTTGGTTCCTGACCCCGGTTATCCTGACTATTGGTCTGGTGTTGCCATGTCAGGCGGACGGATGGTCTTTATGCCACTCGTGGAAAGCAATCAATTCTTGCCTGACTACAGCCGTATATCACCGCAGGACGCCGACAAAGCCAAGTTAATGTTCATTAATTATCCTAACAATCCTACAGCTGCTGTAGCCACCGAAGCATTCTACAAACAAACGATTGAGTTTGCAGCTAAGCATAACATCGTAGTTGCCAGTGATTTTGCTTATGGAGCGATTGGCTTCGATCGTAAACAGCCGCTTAGCTTCCTTCAATTTGAAGGAGCCAAAGAGGTAGGTGTGGAGTTCTATACGATGTCCAAAACTTATAATATGGCCGGCTGGCGGGTCGGATTCGCACTTGGGAATTCCCAAATCATCAGCATGATCAACCGCATCCAAGACCATTATTATGTAAGCTTATTCGGCGCAGTACAGCAGGCGGCAGCGGCAGCGTTGGAGCAATCACAAGATAATGTAAAGACTTTGGTTAAAGTCTATGAACAACGCAGAAATACGCTCTTCGAAGCTTGTAAACACATCGGTTGGCAAGCAACACCTTCAGCAGGCTCCTTTTTCGCTTGGCTGCCTGTGCCCAAAGGTCATACATCTGCATCTTTCGCTGATCTTGTACTTGAACAAGCTAAAGTTGTGGTCGCCCCAGGTATTGGTTTTGGAACGCATGGCGAAGGGTATGTTCGCGTTGGTCTTCTCGCTGATGACCATCGCATACAAGAAGCCATCCAGCGTATCGGATCGCTGCATTTATGGGATTGAGAACAGCCTTGATTTCTTTACAAAGCCTTGTTCCCATGATATTCTAAGTAGTAATTAAACGTGTTGATAGGGCCAGTAGGCAGGACGTATCGTGTGCAGAGAGTAAATTCCTAGGCTGAGAGAATTTGCCCTGATCGCTTACCGAACCCACCCTTGAACGGTCAACGATGAGTTGAACAGAACCCGCTGTTATCGGGAGTAAAGCTGGACAATAGAGTAATCTATTGTTAATTAAGGTGGTACCGCGGAAGGAGACTTTCGTCCTTAGATGGTCAAGGATGAAGGTCTTTTTATATTTCATACGCAGGAAGTGAACAAGCATGCACCAGCAAATTGCCGTTGTTAAAATTGGCAGCAGCTCTCTCACCTCATCAGAAGGTGGATTAAACCAAGAGAAAATACATTATTTTGTTAAGGAACTTGCAGCGCTCCATGCACAGAATATCCAAGTTTTGCTCGTTACGTCGGGGGCTGTCGCCGCAGGTTTTAAACAAATCGGTTACAAATCAAGACCAAAGCTGCTTCATGAGAAACAAGCATCAGCAGCTGTAGGCCAAGCGCTGCTCATGCAAGCCTATCAAGATGCTTTTAAGCAGCATGATATCATAGCCGCCCAAATATTGCTGACAAGGTCAGACTTTTCGAATCCGAAAATGATCCATAACGCCCATATGACCGTAGAAGAATTACTGCAAAAACGCATTATTCCGATCATCAATGAGAACGATACGGTCGCCGTAGACGAGCTCAAATTCGGCGACAACGACACATTATCAGCCTTGGTCGCTAATTTGGTTAAAGCGTCGCGATTAATTATTCTTACAGATATTGAAGGCTTGTACACTGAAGACCCGAGAAAAAATCCTGAAGCACAGCATATTGATCGCGTCATTGAAATCAACGAGGATATTTATCGTATCGCGGGAGGGAGCGGGTCTGAGGTTGGAACAGGCGGCATGCGTTCCAAGATTGAAGCAGCCCGCATCGCAATGCGCGGCGGTGTACCCGTGTTCATCGGCAAGGCCGAAGCTAAGCAAGATATACTCAATGCTTATGAAGGCCACGGGCGAGGCACTTATTTCGACACCACGCTTCACAATTTATCAACCAAGAAGCAATGGGTTGGCTTCCACTCTCAGCCGAAAGGCCAGATCACGATTGATCCGGGTGCTGAGATCGCTTTGTTAACGGGCGGCAAAAGCCTACTGCCAGCAGGTATTGTAAATATTGAAGGAGAATTTCATCCCGGCGATGTAATTGAAGTTTTAAATCAGGCCGGTGTGATACTCGGCCGAGGCGTGACGAATTATTCCGCTTGGCAGGTACAAGCTGCGAAAGGTTTATCCAGCGACGATGTCCTGCATCGGATTGATGTACATCGCATTGAAGTCATTCATCGTGATGAATGGGTATCCTTAAATCAAGTGTAATGAAATCTATCGTTTAAATTGGAGGTATTACCATGAGTGAAGTATTAACGAAAGCTAAGTTAGCGAAGACAGCTTCCCGAGTCTTAGGCTCCTTAACAACTGAACAGAAGAATCAAGCCTTGTTATGCATGGCCGATGCACTCATTGAACACCAATCATCTATCATAGCAGCCAATGAAGAAGATTTGCAGCGCGGTAAAGCCAGCGGTTTATCCCAGTCCCTGCTAGATCGCCTTGCGCTAAACCCAGAGCGGATTGAATCGATGGCAGAAGGGCTTCGCCAAATTGTTAAGCTTCCAGATCCCATCGGAGACGAGCTTGAGACGATTGAACGCCCTAACGGCTTGAACATTAGAAAAATCCGCGTCCCTATTGGCCTTATTGGCATGATCTATGAGGCAAGACCGAATGTAACAGTGGATGCGGCGGGTCTTTGTTTAAAGACAGGTAATGCGGTACTGCTGCGCGGCGGATCATCTGCACTGTATTCCAATGCTAGAATTGTAGAAGTACTGCATAGCGCTTTGGAAACAACAGCCATTCCAGTGAATGCACTGCAATTGGTTAATAATCCGGATCGCTCCTCCGTTGATGAAATGTTAAAGCTGAATGGTGTGCTTGATGTCGTGATTCCTCGCGGCGGTCAATCATTAATCCAAAACGTGGTCAACAACGCTACGGTACCCGTTATCGAAACAGGCGCTGGCATTTGTCATACCTATATAGATGCAGAAGCGGATCTTGAACTTGCGAAACGTATTGCGTTTAACGCGAAGGTCCAACGTCCGTCCGTATGTAATGCAATGGAAACCTTATTAGTTCACGAGAAATTTGCTAAACAGCATCTTCAAGCCCTTGCTTCAAAGTTCCAATCGGCTGACGTGGAATTAAGAGGCGATCGTAAAGCCAAAGCCATCGTTGAAATGAACGAAGCTACGGAGAAGGATTTTGCAACGGAGTACAACGATTATATCTTAAATATTAAAGTCGTCAGCGGTGTAGATGAGGCTATTGAGCATATACAGACCTATGGAACGCTCCATTCGGAATGTATCGTTACGTCCAATGAAGCTACAGCGAACTATTTCATGCAAGCCATCGATGCAGCCTGTGTGTATCACAATGCCTCTACACGGTTTACTGACGGCTTCGAATTCGGCTTTGGCGCAGAGATCGGAATCAGTACCCAGAAGCTTCACGCTCGCGGACCTATGGGACTCCCTGCTTTAACCTCGACGAAATATTTGGTATTCGGAAGCGGTCAAATTAAATAGACCCAGCAAATACAGCAGCTATCATTATCAAAGTAGGAGGATTTGAAAAATGTCCAGCGGTTCAATGAAACAAACGATATGTTTTATCGGCGGCGGGTCCATGGCCGAAGCGATCATCAAAGGTATTGTAGATCAGCAAGTCGCACCTAAAGCGAATATTGCCGTGGTGAACAGAAGTAATGCAGACAGACTGACAGCACTTCAACAAGCGTACGGTGTGCAAATTGCTGTTGATGAGCACAGCAAAAACCATTTGATTACACAATCTGATATCATCGTTATAGCAATGAAACCTAAAGATGCGGGTGCTGCTTTGCAAGCCATAAGTCCTCTGCTTCGTAAGGAGCAGCTTATCGTATCGGTCATTGCAGGTCTAACGATCGATACGATCCAACAGGCATTAAATCAGAACATACCAGTAGCTAGAACGATGCCTAACACTTCAAGCACGATTGGTAAAGGGGCTACAGGCATCAGTTATTCGCCAGAAGTAACCAACCAACAGATTGAAGCGGTCAATCTAATGTTTAATGCCATCGGTCTTGTTCAAGAGGTTGACGAGGACCAGCTGGACATCCTGACAGGTGTATCTGGAAGCGGGCCTGCTTATATTTATTACATGATGGAAGCTATGATTCAAGCTGGCATCCAAGGCGGTCTTGACGAAGCCGCTGCCCGTGCCTTAACCATCCAAACGGTACTAGGGGCTGCGGAAATGGTTAACACTACGAATGAAGAGCCTGCTGAATTGAGACGGAAAGTGACCTCCCCAGGCGGTACAACACAAGCAGCTATCGAAACGTTAGACCAGCTGGGTTTCCAACCTGCTGTCATTCAAGCGATTCTACGTGCCAAGCAGAGAGCGGGCGAGCTGGGTGAAACCATCACAGCTTCGGTTCAAATTCAGTCGGAATAAATTTAGAGGCGGTGTCATGCATGAATCAATATTGTTTAGCAACCTACCGTTGCTTTGGTGACGGCGTTGATTTTAATAAGAAGGCTCAGTCCATTGCAGTAGGACTTACCGTTGGCAGCTGGACCGATATTCCAGAAGCCAAGAAAGCTGATATGGAGAAACACCTCGGTAAAGTCATTTCCGTTCACGTCGTGGAAGCGTCTAATTCCCCTGTGAATGAGTCTTATGCCGATATCAAAATTGCTTACCCTGATATTAATTTCAGCAAGGACATCCCTGCTCTGCTTGTGACCGTATTCGGCAAGCTATCTATGGACGGGAAAATTAAGCTCGTTGACCTCTCTTTTTCCTCTGACTTTATGAACGCCTTCCCTGGTCCGAAATTTGGGATTCAAGGCGTTCGAGACTTATTGGGTGTTCATGATCGCCCCTTGTTGATGAGCATTTTCAAAGCGGTGATCGGCTACGAGCTACCCGCCTTGAAAGAACAGTTCTTTCAACAAGCGCTTGGTGGAGTGGATCTGATCAAGGACGATGAAATATTGTTCGAGAATCCTTTGACCCCCATTGAGAAGCGGGTCGAAGCTTGTATGAAGGCGGCGAAAGAAGCAGAGCAAACGACCGGACAGAAGCTGCTTTATGCTGTCAATATTACAGGTCCCGCAAGCGGACTTGTTGAACAGGCTAAGAAAGCTATTGATGCGGGAGCAAATGCCTTATTATTCAATGTACTAGCTTACGGCTATGATTCACTTAGAGAATTGAGCAGCCATCCAGATATCAATGTCCCAATTGTTGCCCATCCTGCCATGGCTGGGGCTCTATACCCTTCTCCTACATATGGAATCTCCGCGCCTCTGCTGCTTGGCAAGTTAATGAGATTATGCGGTGCAGACCTTGTACTGTTCCCTTCTCCATACGGATCGGTAGTGATGCCTAAAGAAGAGAACTTAGCCATACAAGCACAACTAACAACACTCAATCTCGTAGAGGATTATGTCTTTTCAGAACAATCCGTTTCAAGCAGAGACTATGCTTTAGCGACCAGCTTCCCTGTACCTTCAGCAGGGATCCATCCGGGATTAGTACCATGGATCATTAGAGATTTTGGACATGATGTTGTGGTTAATGCGGGCGGCGGTGTGCATGGCCATCCCCAAGGTGCTGCCGCAGGGGGACGTGCGTTTAGACAAGCAATTGATGCTGTGTTAGAAGGCCTATCGTTAGAGCAAGCTGCAGAAAATGCACCAGAGCTTAAAACCGCTATATCACTTTGGGGGGTGAAATCGTGAGTCAGCCTAAGTCAGTCATCTTTTGTGATTTTGACGGAACGATAACGGAAAATGATAATATCTTCGCCATCGTGAAGCATTTCCAACCTCCAGGGTGGGAAGGTATTGTAAAAGATATTGTAAGTCGAAAGATAAGCATTCAATCCGGCGTAGCGACTCTGTTCAGCTCACTCCCTTCTTCGATGAGATCTGACATAGAGCAGTTCACCATTCAACAGGCCGTCATTCGTCAAGGCTTCAGCAATCTGCTGGCATATTGTGATGAAGCTAACATCGAATTTCTTGTAACTAGCGGAGGAATTGATTTCTTCATCTATCCGCTGCTGGAGCCTTTTCATATCGATAAAGATCATATCTATTGTAATAACAGTGATTTTTCTGGTGACCGCATCCAAATTACTTGGCCACATCCATGTGACGAGGTCTGTTCCAACCAACAATGCGGAATGTGCAAGGCTCGGATTATCCGCTATTACCCTAAGGATCAATTCCGTACCATTTTAATTGGTGATAGTGTTACTGACCTTGAAGGAGCCAAGCTTGTCGACGTGGTGTTCGCGAGGGCACAGTTAATTGATTTATGTAAAGAATTTAATATCCCTTACATCCCTTTCACCGATTTTAATGACGTCACTGCGCATTTAAAGCAAATGCAGCAGACCGTTTAAGGAGCGTACAATGACTACGAATCATATAAATCTAGAGCACAAACAAGCCGTTTTTGAGCAATTAAAACAAGTCAAGACGATCCTCGCTGACAAAGGCTGGTTCCCAGCAACAAGCGGAAACTTATCCATTCGGTTAGGTGAGCCCGTCAAATCGGATGCATTCAGCTTTGCTATTACTTCAAGCGGTCGTGATAAATCCGTACATTCACCCCAAGATTACTTAATCGTGAATGAACAAGGCAAGCCTGTTGAAGATACCAGCCTTAAGCCGTCGGCAGAAACCTTAATTCATTGTGAAATTTATCGCCTGACTGGATGCGGCGCCATTTTTCACGTGCATACCGTCTTTAATAATCTGGTATCAGAGCTATTCTGGGAAGCGGGACATATCCCCGTACAAGGCGTAGAGTTAATCAAAGCCTTTAATATTTGGGAAGATGATGCTCGTATCGAAGTCCCTATCCTGCCCAATTACTCCGATATCCCAAAAATTGCCGAGTTGGTTGAAGGACGGTTAAATCCTGCAGTTCCTGGCATCATGCTGCGTAAACACGGTATTTATGCCTGGGGGGCTAACGCTTTTGAAGCAAAGCGGCACCTCGAAGCTTTCGAATTCCTATTCGAATATGTATACCGAATGGAACTGCTTAAGAAATAAATGAGCGAAGCCTGTGAAAAGTTTCTATCAAAGCCTATCCACATGATGTGCATTCGTGCATTTAGGACAAGAGGGGTATCCGAAAGTCGCATTAACAACTTCCGGATACCCCTTTTCATGTTTCATAGCCTTGATATATCAATATTCTTGACTCTAAGTTCAAGGCAATGCCCTCTTCTCAGACAGCCCCATTTCAAATTATCGTGAACCTCTGAATTTCTTTGTAAATTCCTTAGCTTCCTGAACAGATGTGACCCGATTCCGTCCCCACTCCAACAAAATACGATCAATGTAACGGAAATGCAGCTTTCCAGCAAATACAGCTTCTTTTAATGCAGCCTTAATAAGCTCCTCTGCATAACCATCCTGATCGATCCAGCCTGAGATCGTTTCACACTCCATCGGTGACAAGGGTCTTCCAAATTCTTTTTCAAACACCGTAAACACGTTATGTCCATCGGTAGCGCCAGCGGATAAATCTATTTCGAACGCAGCAGAAGCGGGCTGTTCCGATTTGCCAATGAAGATTTCCTCGCTAAGCCCCTGCTTCATCGCGCATTCCGACAGTTTCATGTACAGCGGACTGATATTGTAGGTCTCAAACTGTACCCCTGATACAGGATCAACCGCTTCATCAATAGTTATAAAGCCATTTTTCATAAGTTGATGCAATGATCTGGCCACCATGTTTCCTTCAACAGACATGCGAGACTGCAATTCATCTAAAGTTGGAAATTCATTATGCTCGCGATCTCTAAAGGCGATAAGGTGCAACAGCAGCATGACCTCAGTCTCGTTCAAATTCAGTTTTTTATACGTTGTAAACAACAGATAGGGAATACTAACGTTTCCCTCCTTAAGGGCGGCCCAGAGGCCATGCTTAAAGGAAGCTTCATCATGAATATGCATGCCATCACCTCAAATTTAAGGATACAATCGATATAACATTCGAGGGAATGGGATCGTTTCCCTTACATGATCCAGACCGCAAATCCAGGCAACTGTCCGTTCTAAACCTAATCCAAATCCTGAGTGGGGCACACTGCCATACGTTCTTAGATCCAGATACCATTGATACGCTTCCTGTGCTAATTGGTGTTCATCAAATCGCTGCTTCATGAGCTCCGGATCGTCAATCCGCTGGCTTCCGCCAATAATTTCACCATAACCTTCTGGGGCAATCAAATCCGCACAGAGCACCACCTCAGGTCTGACCGGGTCCGGTTTCATATAAAAAGCCTTAAGTGACGTAGGATAATGCGTAATAAACACCGGCTTATCATAGCTTTCGGCGATCGCTGTTTCATGCGGTGCTCCGAAATCATCACCCCACTCAATGTCATAACCTTTGTCCTTTAACCATTGAATCGCAGCATCGTATGTAATCCGTGGAAAATCTCCCTGTATCCGCTCCAGCTTACTTACATCACGTTCAAGCACCTTCAGCTCTTGCTGGCAATGCTCTAGAACCGATTGCACCACATGTGTCACAAATGCCTGTTGGATACTCAAGCTTTCCTCATGTTCAACAAAAGCCATCTCCGGTTCAATCATCCAAAATTCAATCAGATGGCGTCGTGTCTTAGACTTTTCCGCTCGGAATGTTGGTCCAAATGAATATACGCGTCCAAGCGCCATCGCCGCTGCTTCCATATACAGTTGACCGCTCTGTGTAAGGAATGCGTCTTCATCAAAGTATTTCGTATGAAACAAATGTGTTGTTCCTTCAGCCGAGGAAGGTGTTAGGATCGGTGGATCCACAAGATGAAAGCCTTGCGAATCGAAAAACTGCTGGATGGCTCTAATAATCTGAGCACGAATAATCAAGATCGCTCGCTGCTTAGGTGTCCGAATCCACAAATGTCGATGGTCCATTAAATAATCGACGCCATGCTCCTTTGGTGTGATCGGATAATCTTCGGTCAGTTGAATGATCTCTATATCTGTAACAGTCAGCTCATAGCCGCTTTGGCTTCGCTCATCTGCCCGAACGATTCCCGTTACATACATGGAGCTTTCCTGAGTGCTGCGCTTTGCATGCTCCCATGTCGCTTCGGACACTTCTTGCTTGACCACTACAGCTTGAATATATCCCGTTCCATCGCGCAGCTGTAAGAATTGAATCTTGCCGCTGGATCGTTTTTTGTGAAGCCAACATCCGATTTTAACCTTTTGGCCCACATCGTCGCCAATTCGTTTAATCACTGTCTGCCTTAGATTAGTTGCACTCATAATTTGACTTCCTGCTCCTTTTGCTCATCTTGTACGGGTTGCTGCTTAGCAAGGGCTAGCTTATGTGTGTCCCGCGCAATCATTAGCTCTTCATTCGTAGGTATGACTGCCACCGCTACCTTAGAATCCGCAGTAGTAATCAGGCGATCCTCTCCACTGCGTAACGCATTCTTCGACTCGTCTAACGCAACACCTAAGAAAGACAATTGCTCACAGATTTTCTGACGTAATAAAGTCGCGTTCTCACCTACACCCGCAGTGAATACAATGCCGTCTAAGCCGTTCATTGCTGCGGCATAAGCACCGATATATTTGCGAATTCGATATTCGTACATGTCAAAGGCTAACGTCGCATTGCGTTCTCCTTCCTCCTTCGCTTCAATGATTTCTCTCATATCACTGCTAAGCCCTGAAATCGCCATCAATCCGGAATGCTTATTCAGCATCGAATTCACTTCACCCAAAGTCAAATCTTCCTTAGCCATAGTATATGTAACTATGGCTGGATCAATGTCTCCGCTTCGGGTTCCCATCATCAACCCTTCAAGCGGAGTCATCCCCATGCTTGTATCGTAAGATTCGCCATTCATAATAGCCGTGACACTCGCACCATTACCAATGTGACATGTAATAAGCTTCAATTGTTCCAAAGGTTTATCCAGCAAAGCAGCCATGCGCTCGCTGACATATTGGTGAGAAGTGCCGTGAAATCCATACCGACGGATTTGATGCTTGCGGTACAAAATTCTTGGAATCGGATACATATAAGCTTTAGCCGGCATCGTTTGATGGTACGCAGTATCGAAGACAACATCTTGAGGTACGTTGTGCTAATTTCTGTCGATAGAGTGAATACCCATCATATGTGCAGGATTATGAAGCGGAGCTAAGTCGAATAATCGTTTGATTTCCTGTTTCACTTCATCATCAACGAGTACGGATCGGGAGAAGGCCTCGCCTCCATGAACGACCCTGTGACCTACAGCATCAATCTCCTCAATAGTCTTTAATACACCATGCTTATCATGCAGCAGCAAGTCCAATACTTTTCTTATTGCAGCTGTATGATCCAGAATTTCACTGACTTGCTTAATGTCTTGTTTACCCGTCGGTTCATGAGACACGATGGAAGTTTCCATTCCAATACGTTCAACTCGACCTTTGGCAAGTACAGATTCATCCTCCATCGCATACAGCTGGTATTTCAACGATGAACTGCCGGCATTAATGACTAATATTTTCATATCCGGTCACCGTCCTTGTCATATTTAAAAAAGCCCTCTCCTGTTTTAACCCCCAACTGGCCTGCACGCACCATTTTCTTCAGCGTAATAGATGGACGATACTTCAAATCACCAAATTCACGGAACATTCGTTCCATCGCAGCTAATACTGAATCCAATCCGAAGCGGTCGCACATTTCCATAGGTCCGTAATGAAAATCATAGCCTATTCGCATCGCACTATCGATATCCTCGGCGGAGGCAACCCCTTCAGTTAAGACATGGAGCGCTTCATTAATTAAGGTACAAATTAAACGTGTCGTTACAAACCCCGGAGACTCGTATACCATGATCCCTTTTTTCTCGATGGTTTGTTCTACAAATTTATACGTTTTCTCAAAGGTTGCTTCTGAAGTTTTTAAGCCTCTGATGATTTCCACCAAATCGATCTTGGATACAGGATGGAGGAAATGCAGTCCGATCACACGTTCAGGATTGGAGATTTCATTCGCAAGCTCGGTTAAGCTTAATGTTGAAGTATTACTTGCAAGAATCGTTTCAGATGATAAGCTGGAGTCCAGCTGTAAGAATACCTCTTTCTTGGCTTCTATATCTTCAGTAATCGTTTCGATCACCATATCGCATTCAGCACATTGGGATAAATCCGTAATTTTATGGATTTTGGCTAAAATTAATTTCTTCTCCGTTTCAGTTATAGCCCATTTTTCTATTTGCTTGTCTAGGCTGATGACAATCGTATCCCACGCTTGTTCTAATTTTTCAGGTGTTTTTTCTGTTAAATACACATCAAGTCCCTTAACTGCAAGCATTTCTGCAATTCCTTGCCCCATCGTCCCTGCTCCAATAACACCTATTTTCTTAAATGTCATGCGTACCTCACCTTTTCCTCGTGTAGTTCATCTAATATGCTTTATTTTCTACACCTTATCATACACTGTATTTCCATAAAAATCATATATCAGATCATTTTCATTATAAGCTATAACGCCTTGTCTATTGCTATGTGACTTAAATATTCACAACTTGTACAACATTTGAACCCGCTTCATCTAAGCACTAGATTCATTCAGTTACATTAGCTTATAACAAATCCTAAATTTGATACGAGAAAAAGACATCCAAGCGGATGCCTTAGGGTAATCGTTATGCACTAGAAGCAATTTCATAATACGCTTGAATTTATGAAATTGCTTCACTTAACTTCGTATAAGTTTGAAGCAAATTTCTAAATTGCGCGCCTGAAAGCACTTCTTCCTTCATCAATATCTCTAGAGATTGTATAAAGACATGCCGATATTGTTCTAACAATTGTCGAGTACGATCCGTTAGTTCATCAAGAATAGCTGAACTCACACGGGTAAACTCTTCGTTACTAAGCATTTGGACATCCACAATACCTACATCGGTTAATCCGGAAGATATCATGGTTCGAACCATGTTCATTGCTTGCTCAAAGTCATTACGTGAACCCGTACTCCTGCCGCCATAGAACATTTCCTCAGCAACTGCACCGCCCAAAGCAATCATAATTTGTGATTCAATATACTCTTTTGTGTACAAGTATTGATCTTGCTGGGGTTGATGCCTCACAAAGCCTAGAGCTTGTCCGCGCGGGCTCAATGAAACCTGAGAAACGGAGTTCGGACGAACAAGCTCCGCAGCAATCGCATGACCGAGTTCGTGGTTCGCTACTCGTTCTTTCTCCTCATAAGAGGTCTCCCGATCCGTTTTCTCCCCCATCATCACTTTGTCAATCGCTAAACTCAAATGCCGCTGCAAAATCATTTGATTCTCATCTCGCATAGCGTAAATGGCCGCTTCATTCATGACACTTTCTAACTGGGCTCCAGAGAAGCCGAAGGATTGTTCGGCAATGTTCTCTAAACTCACATCGTCAGCAAGCGGTTTATTGTTAGCGTGGATGTTCAATATGTGCAGTCTCCCTTTCTTATCAGGCAGATCTACTTGGATATGCCGGTCGAATCGGCCAGGACGTAACAGTGCTGAATCCAGCATCTCTTTTCGGTTCGTTGCAGCGATGATCAGAATGCGTGGTGATTCTAAGGTGTGAATCCCATCCATTTCAGTTAACAGTTGATTCAAGGTCTGATCATACTCACGATGCTGACCCCCATCACGTTTACCGCCAATGACATCAATTTCATCAATAAACAGAATGGCGCTGTCTTTGTTCAACTTCTGGGCTTTCTGACGCGCTTCCTTGAATAGATCACGAACACGGCTTGCACCCACACCAACATACATTTCTACAAACTCACTGCCTGATGCAGACACGAATACGGAGTTCGTATGATGGGCAGCGGCTTTAGCCATTAAGGTCTTACCCGTTCCCGGCGGCCCCGTCAGCAGAATCCCTTTCATCGGCCGAATACCGAACTGTTTAATTTCTTCATGCCGAATTAGAAAATCCAGCGCTTCTATCAATTCCTGCTTAGCACCATCCTGACCCCCGATTTCGTCAAAGGTTAAATAACTAGGTTCAACACGCTGCTTTTTCTCAACTTGAATGCCTAAACCCCCACGAGATTGGATCATCATAAATGCAGCAAATCCTAGGATCGTAATAAATAGAAGCGGCACCATATTGACACCTATAAACATAAGAAAAATGAAAAAAACAGGGATCATCCCCAGCAGCAATTCTTTGCTGTATTTACTCATTTGGCCACACCCCCAACTGGGCAGATACACGAGGCAGCACAACAAACTTACTCTCTTCACCCTTTGTCAGTTTGATATACACATTCGTACTGTCCATTTCCGCAGATACATGAATGCCATCATGCTTAACAGCTTCTTCATTCAAAAGCAGTGGAATTCGACTATACTCCCGCTGTTCCATCGCTTCTGCTACATCAAATAACAAATTTGACCAAATAGATTCCAACTCGGGATGCGGTGGATTCGTAATATTCAGCTTTACAGCCCGATCTCCGAGGATGGACTGCTCATCACGGACAATTTCTGCATAGATGGTTCTAAGTGAAGCTTCTTGATTTAACTCCAGATTGAATGTAACCTGGTCGTTATCAATTTGACTGTTTACACTTTCTACACCTGTTTGCTTCCCAACAAGCTCATGCAGCGGTGATTCCATAGCGTAGCTATGATACAAAAACCACCCTCCAAACAGAACGGTGGCAGACACAACAAGACTTATGACAAAAGGAACAGGACGTAATTTCAATTGCATCGTAACGCCCACCTCTCTATATATCAAATTTAGTATACTGAGAGTATATCATATACTCTATACCGAATATAAATGTAATGTGTGGAAAAAGAAAAGCACCCGCTCCATGTAGAGCGAATGCTTTATGGTGTTTTATGTTATTAATTGCGGCTTAAGCGGTAAGTCCTTAAATACTCCCCATTGCTGAAACGATAAAAATCATAATAATAACGCGCTTCACCGTCTTTCTCAAGGGTATAGAATACCTCCCACACCCATACCTGATCCAATTTTCCAGGGGTCATGCGCAGAATGTTGGGCTCGTCATATCGTGACATCATTAACGATTTCAGTTCGTTCTCATTAGCGCCGGATGAAGCTAACGACTCGTGCACTTCATTCTCTTCACCAACCCAAACAATGATATCTTCATCATCCGCATTCGTACCATAAATGACCATATACGTTTTCTGGCCTACAAATTTATCGACCTTTTTTACCGCCTGCAGGGAACTTTCATTCCGAGCTTTTACAATTGCAGCCTGCTCCTCTTCCCAGCGATCTTGTTGAATTGCAGCATAGAACATGTACAATCCGCTGCAGATGATAATAACACCTAGAACGCTGTAAATGATCCATTTTTTCATTCTAGGCGTTCCTCCCTTACTGACCCTTTAAGCGTTGAATGCACCGTTGTGCCTCAAAACGAATCTGTTCTTCATCCACCGTTAAGCATTCACGATTTTTTACGATTTGTTTCCCGTCAACCCATACATCCCTGACATCTTGTGCACTAGCCGAGTAAACGATATGAGATAATAGATCGTTATGCGGGTAAAAATGCGGCTGTTCTATATCTAATGAAATAAAATCAGCCTTCATCCCTTCTGCTAGAACCCCAACATCTTGCAGCCAGATGGATTCCGCCCCCCATACTGTCCCCATCTGAAGCGCTTCTTTGGCTGGGATGGCAGTCGGATCACCGGATACCCCTTTATGAATGAGCGCGGCTAAGCGCATTTCTTCAAACATGTCTAAGTTATTGTTACTTGCAGCACTATCTGTTCCGAGAGATACCTTAACACCACGTTTAATTAATTCAGGCAATCTTGCAACACCGCTGGCCAGCTTCAGATTACTTCCAGGGTTATGAGACACCCTGACATCGTGTTCTTTTAGCCAATCTATTTCCTGATCATTTAAGTGTACGCCATGAGCAACCAAGCATGGTCTGGAGAATACCCCCAACTTCATTAAATGCTCTACGGGTCTGCTGCCGTATTGCTTCTCATTCTCTAATACTTCATGTAACGTTTCAGACATATGTGTATGTATTGGTAAATCTAATTCATGAGCGATGGTGACAATCTTCTCAATATAATCCGGAGGGCATGTATAAGGCGCATGCGGTGACATCATCGTTGTAATCCGTCCACTGGCTGCACCGTGCCAATCCTTCACAAATTGTGTTGCTTCCTCAAGCTTAGCCTGCTGTTCTTCAGGTGGACACAAACCAATAACTCCTCTGGCTAACACCGCTCGCATACCCGATTGTTCTACCGCTAAACCTACTTCATCCATAAATGAATACATATCAACAAATGAAGTCGTTCCACCTTTGATCATTTCTGTAATGGAAAGCAGCGTACCATATTTCACATCTTCAGCAGTAAACTTGGCTTCAATAGGCCACATATGTTCCTCTAACCAAATTTGCAAAGCTAAATCATCACCCACACCTCGAAGCAGCGACATTGCCGCATGCCCGTGCGTGTTGACTAGTCCCGGCATATACAGCTTACCTCGACCGTCGATTACTTCATTATAGACAGAGAGATCCTTCGGAACATCTGAGCTCAATCGTTTAATCGTTCCATTCTGTACTTCCATCGTTCCTCGAACTAAGGGTTGTTTCGAATCCATCGTAATGAAAATGGCATTTTGAATTAAAAAATGGGACATGGTAGAACTCCTTTTAAATTAGAAATTGACTCCTAATTAAATGTACATCGTTCAAGTGGCAAAATCAAGAAAAGGAAGCCGCAGGTGTATGGAAAAGCCCCTGAATCGTACATAATAGTATGAAACCAGCATCGTAATTTTTTCAACATTTGATTATCGTATTTTTCAACGCAATATATAGTAAATCTAGATACATCGAATCAATATATAGTGTATTTAGCATCATGAAAACGCATTACAACATTGTTTTACACCAAAAATAATAAAACAAAATATCACTCGTTTCGACAAGCTTATCGTTGCAAAAGCATGTCCGCTATGATAATTTAAAGATTGTGTGGTTCTTCCTTTACATAACATTAACAATTGGTCTGTAAGAGGATTCCATATCCATAAGTTTATATACACAGGAGGTTTTCGTTTTGATCGTCTTTCGCAAATCCGGAGATGTTGATTTTCTCAACCTGTTAATTCAGGCAGCCGAGAATACATTAAAAGCATCTCAATTATTCAGGAATGCTATGATGGGGGACCAGCCGCCGGCAGCCTTTGTGGAGAGCATTAAAGAGCTGGAGAATAATGGGGATACCATCACCCATAATATTTTCAAAGGATTGAATCAAGTATTCATTACCCCGCTGGACCGCGAGGATATTATGGAACTCGCTGTTCGTTTAGACGATGTATTAGATGGACTGGAAGCGTCCACTGCCCGCTTTGACTATTTAAATATCAACTATACCGATCAATACATGCGCGATTTTTCAGAGGTATTAGTTGCCTCCTGTGAACACATGCTGCAGGCCTTTAAATTACTAGCCAAGAAAAAATACATGCAAATTCGTGAACACACGGTACAAATTAATAGCTTAGAAAATGATGCAGACCGCTTAATGCGTGAAGGCATTCGTGAAATATTTACAAATCCAAAAGATCCATACCACGACTTTAAACTAAAAGAACTGTATGAACGACTAGAAGATACTACCGATGCATGTGAAGATGTTGCTGACATTCTAGAAAGCGTGGTTTTACGTTATGCTTGATGGTATGACTCTCATCATCATCGTCATAGCGCTGGCATTATTATTTGATTTTACTAACGGCTGGAATGATTCAGCTAATGCCATCGCCACAGTGGTGGGAACTAGAGTGCTCAAACCACTGCATGCCGTTCTATTAGCAGCTGTCCTTAACATGGCAGGAGCTTTTGCTTTTACTGCCGTTGCTAAAATGATTGGTAAAGGGATTGTTAATCCCGAACATATTAATCTCGTCGTTATCATTGCTCTTTTGGTGGGCTCCATCATATGGAACGTAGCCATGACCTTAATTGGCTTACCCATCAGCGCATCTCATTCCTTAATCGGCGGCATTATTGGGGCAGCAGTTGCCCATGGCGGTTTCTCCATACTCATCGCCAGCGGTATTTACAAAGTATTGTTAGCTATGCTGGTATCTCCGATTCTCGGTGCAGTGATTGCCTATCTATTCATGAAACTTTTAAACCGATTGTTTGGACAAACCTCACCAACAAAGGTAAAGAGTTTGTTTAGTAAACTGCAAATTGTCTCAGTATCCTGGATGGCCTTCTCTCACGGATCTTCAGATGCACAAAAAGCCATGGGGATCATTATGATGGCACTTGTTGCAGGAGGATACGGCGGCTTAACTATGGAAGATGATATTCCAACATGGGTCATCTTTTCTTGTGGTTTCGTCATTGCATTAGGTACGGCCATTGGTGGATGGAAAGTAATTAGGACGATGGGGATGCGTTTAAGTAAACTCGAACCTATCCATGGTTTTGCAGCCGAAACAGCTGCTGCTATTATACTTACAACCGTTTCAAAAATCGGAGTACCCGTTAGTTCTACCCACACTATTACAGGTTCCATTATTGGGGTAGGCTTATCACATCGTTTCAGTTCGGTGCGTTGGGGTGTCGCCGGCAAAATCGTCTTTGCTTGGATTTTCACACTGCCAGGTACAGCGATTATGGCTTTTGTTACATACAAACTTTTAAGTGCATTTGGCTTGTCTTAAGCTATGAAAACAGGGGGGCATTAGGCCCCCTGTTTTTTTTGTGCAGACAATCGGATAGGAGGCTACCCATTAATTGAGTAGCCGACCTTCCACACCACCGT
>CAYUSG010000013.1:12726-40562 GCA_964447355.1 uncultured Paenibacillaceae bacterium | reverse complement strand
ATATAATAGTTCGAATACAGGCCCACTGCTGCCAAGCTTACAAAGGATGACAGAATAATATTATCAGTCCCAAAAATCAAATACGTGCCAATATTTTGCAGCACAATTGCTTTAACATTTTTGAAAATACCGCTTTTCACTTCAGGATCTAATGCCTGGGTTGGTTTCTGTTTGAGAAAAGGGTACATTCGATCAACGATGACTGCCAAAATAAAACTATGAAGTAAAATCAGTACCGTATCGATTAATAAATATAAGATAAAGTTCCCTGTCGTATATAAAATAACAATTTTAAAAATAGTGGATAGTATTGAAGATACCGAATAAACAGCTGTAACAATATAATTTTTCTGGCACACACTTAAAAAAGAATTTTTGTGTAAGTAAAAATAAGGTGCCAATGTGTTAGCAAGGAAAATCATATATATAACATTAACATGATTAACGCTAGTATCCCCCACAATATGGGGAATAAATGGAAGGACACAAAGCCCTAATAGAAACACAATGCCAGCAATGCATAAGTAAGCCTTTCGGTACAACTTCATTAACTGATTGATTCGTTCATGGTCATTTTCTGCAACCGGCTTATATAAACTATAAATAATACTTGAACCTATACCAGCTTCAGCTAAAGCCAGCATAGCTAAAATATTAGTGAACAGTCCATTAATCCCTAAGTATTCGATTCCAAGGGTTGCAATAAAAACCGTTCGCGAAACAAAACCGAGAATCGCAATAATGAGCTGATTTCCTAACCCTGTAGATATGTTGATGAGTGAATTTTTTACTCTCATAGTACACCCTTGCTAATTTGAAGTCTGATATTGCAGTACTCTGCAGTACTCGCCTAGATCGCTTCTCCCGATAAACGCAATACCAGTGTTATGAAAATTAATGTAATGTCATCTTACAAAGCCTATGTTGTCTTTTAACTGATTAAACATATCTGCCTTATGCTGAAGATTTTGATTACCTTTTGCTAGGTTTTCTTCAAAAAGTACAGCCCTGTCCAGTTGGTGCTTTACTTTAGTTATGTAATCATCTTTGCTGCAAATTACTTCAGCATCCTCGTCAACACACCGATCATAACCTACTTTCAGGTAATTCTATTCACAATCCTTATACAAAACCCTTGTGTAAAGGGAAGAATGTTAAACAACATCGCGTAGACGCCAATGTCTTTCGTATCACCTTGTGAGAAGTCCACAGCTCCATTTCTTCTTGTGACCTGCATCAGATAAGACACAGCCCGGTCTACCGCTTCCTTACATTTCATCTCTAGTCCCTCGATCTCGGAAGCTTGCAGCAGAAACCAAGCTAGAGTGGCTGTTGTTGATGAATCTGCGCGAGCTTCACTCCGGGTTACCGTCCAGTTCCATGCACCGCTGGCTTGCTGTTGTTTCAGCACGGCTAAGGTGAACGTCTCAACACTTTGCTGCAGCCTCGATTTCAACTCGTGATTCTCCGGCAGTTCAGACCATGCGTCGATTAATCCAATCGCATACCAACCGAGTCCCCTTCCCCATCCGTATAAGCCAAGGGGCATGTTAGTGGTTATATTATACGCATGACACGGTATGTGCTGCTGCTTCAGCATGCCCTTTTGCTCATATTCATGGATTTGCTTGACAGCTAAGCGAACACAATCATCCACTTGATACCTAATGCCATAGGCGATAAGAAATGGACAGATGAAGCCAATCGTATCCACATAGCGATAAGGCTTCATGAAGGACCTATACATTACGGTACCGTCTTCTCCAATTAAGCCTTGAATCATGTTCCATATGGCATCGTAAGCCGGTTTATATCGGTCTGTATCCACATCATCTAACTTCATGACCGCATAAGCGAGGATCGCACCGTCCACATGCTTCGGTGCATCCCTCCATTGCCCATGCTGATCAAAGGTCTTATCCAAGTATGTCTTCACTTGTGCCTTTGCAGCTAGATCGCCATGTTTCTTTATATATTCCGTGAGCCCTAACAATAGCGAGGCTTCCTGCCAATGCTGAATTGCACTTTTCGTGTAATTGCCTCTTAACATATCGATAAAAATGAGTCTTGTATTATCTGTCACTTTAATTTTAGGGGTGTTGGTCAGCCATTCGCTTCCTCGTTCACTTACCTTTTGTCCCCATTTCTGACGGTCTGTATATCTGCCGATGTGGATACGACCCTGCCAATCCGCAAACAGCGGGACGAGATCAATCAGCACGACAACTGCAACCAGTGCCAGTAAACCCAAGCATATAAATAATAGCACGTTGGCACCTCTCCTTAATTACATGACCATTGCATAAATTTTCTCAATTTCTACTTCTGTACCTAACTGCTCTGACGCAAGCTGTTTACTCACCTGATATCTTAGCGCTTGATCTTCAATGAATCGTTTGATGCCCTCGGCAACAGCAGCTGGTGTCATCTCCACAATCAGACCATTACGCTCATGCGTGATCTGATCTTTAGCCGTCGTAAAATGGGTCAACACAATCGGTTTGTGCAATATCTTGGCCTCATCAATAGCAATGGATTTACCTTCGAATCTAGAAGGCTGGACATAAATATCCGCCGCCTTCACGTAAGGGTAAGGATTGTCTCGAATGCCTATTAACTTGAAAACATCCTTTAATCCATATTTGGCTATCAGCGCTTCCAGTTCTGCCCTTTGCGAACCCTCTCCAATGACTGTCCATGTCAGACGATAACCTTGATCGATTAACAACTTGCATGCCTCAATCGCTAGATCGAATCCCTTCTGAGGATTCAGTCGCCCAACAGAAACCAATTGAACGCCGTCAGACCCTTCCATTGCTTGATCTTCTGCAAGATGATGAATGACCCTGGGTGACACAATATTGTACATCACTTCAACCTTATGACTAAACGCGGGAAACTGCGCCTTTAAGACGTGGGCGCATTCTTCAGATACCGTCATGATATGATCCAATTGTTCAAAATAATCCTTGTCATATTCAGGATTCATGCCTAATTTGACGTAATCATTATGAATAAAGCCAATCTTCTTGGCGGCGCTCACTTTCTCAATGCAATAATAAATCGGATTCTTCTCTAAGTAACCAATAGCCGCATCATACTGCGTCGCTAACGGTTTAAATGACTTGGAGAGAAAACGCCACACCCGCTGCTCACAAACAGCAGGATGGGATTCTTGTTTGAACACATAACCCGCCAGCAATCGCGGAATGATCAGGTCTAGTCGCCCGCTTTTGATACATTGCAATAAGGCCAGCTTAATCGGCATATCAAATAGCTTATATGCCTGTGGCTCGGCTAATAATCGCACTTGTTTCGGGATGTTCTGAACGAATAACCCTTCGTGCTTAAACAAGAATAAATCGACGTCCACCCGTTCATAGTCGATGGTCTCTAACAGCGAGATAAGCGCCTTCTCTGCACCGCCGCAATGTAAATTATTCATGACGAATAACAGTTTCCTCTTCATAAGCCTCCACCTCCCATGAGCGCGTAGAGCTTATGTATCTCTTCTTCGCTTCCCAATTGCTCCTCGGATAAATGCTGTATTAGTCTTTCCCTAAGTCTGCGGTTGTGCAAGAGACGTTCGATCCCCAGCGCTAAACCCTCCGCACTCATATTAACAATCAACCCTGAATGTCCATCCGTGATTTGATCTCTCGCTGTTTCAAAATTGGTAACGACAATCGGTTTATTTAGAATTTTGGCTTCATCTATAGCAATAGATTTGCCTTCATATCGTGAGGGCTGTACATAAATATCCGCTTTTCGAATATATGGATAGGGGTTCGCTTTCACCCCAAGCAGCTTAAACTCAGCTTGCAAAGCATGTGAGGCAATTAACTGCTCAAGCTTTGCCCGCTCATTTCCTTCGCCCAGCACATACCATTTTACAGAGTGACCTTTGTCTCTCAACCTTGCGCACGCTTTAACCGCTAGATCAATGCCTTTCTCGTGGCTGAGTCTTGCAACGGTTAGAATGGTGGTCACGTTGCCTTCACCGTCCCAATCCGCATCATGCTCACCTTCAGCCAACTGATTGATCGTTGCAGGTGAGACAATATTATGAATGATATGTATGCGCGGCCTTAAATGTGGAAAGAAATGATATAACGAGTTGGAGCATTCCTCTGACACTGTAATCAGCTCATTCAACTGTTCGAAATAGGGTTTGTCAAATTCAGGATCCATTTCTGAATTTCCGTAATTCGTATGAATCCATCCTATTTTCTTCTTAGATTGCACCTTATCTACCACAAAGTAAATGGAGGACTTCTCAAGGTAGCCAATAGCGACATCATAGACTTTTTCCATGGTGTCCATGGCTTTACGTTGGTATTTCCATGTGTACTGCTCTGAAAGATCAGTACTTTTCATCGACCGATTGGTTAGCGTAAACAATAGCCTGCTGTAAGCTAAGTTCAACTTTCCTTGCTTTATAAAGCCCTTTAGAGAGTGAGGTAAACTGCGAGTAAACACTTTGTAGTTGGATGGCAGCTGGACCAGATTGACTTGTTCCGGCAACGTATTTAGAAACGTTCCCGTAGGGCTGAATAAGAATAGGTCAACGTCGTACAAGTTGAAATTAATTTGCGAGAGCAAATTGATTAAGCTCTTTTCCCCACCGCCTGCAGACAAGCTGGGTATGACAAATAATAAACTTTTCTTCATCTGCCACTCCACACTAACGCAGCACTTCTTCTAAGTGGTCTACGGCTTTTTGAGACATCGCTTTAATGTTCGGAATCACTTGTGCCAATTGCGCTTGTAATGCCTCTTCATCTTTAAGCATTTCGTCGAACTTTGCCTTCAGCCTGTCGCTGTCAGAGATTTCCTCAATCCCAAGCACCAGCTTCTCTTCGCCAAATAGGTCCTTCGAAATACCTTTAGATTTTACGCTGTAACCCAACACCATCGTTGGTACACAGGAGGAATACGCTGCTATCGTTGCATGTGTTCTAGCACCTATGAAGAAACGCATTCTTGCAATATAACCTTTGTACTGAATTGCGTTCAAATTACCAGGTAATAGAATCACTCGGTTAGTCTGTTTGAATTCCTCAGCAAATTGCTGAAGCAGCTCGTAATCATTATTTTCATGCTCCATCACATGAGGAGTCAGTGCTATTGTAAATTCGGTTGTGTCTAGAATATGCTGAATTA
This sequence comes from uncultured Paenibacillaceae bacterium, assembly GCA_964447355.1. GTDB lineage: Bacteria > Bacillota > Bacilli > Paenibacillales > CAYUSG01 > CAYUSG01. The sequence continues at coordinate 35,399 of CAYUSG010000013.1, read as the reverse complement.
AATGCTTCACCGCTGTACGTGATGCTTTATTGCGGTTCCAGACAAGCGGGCTGAAGTTCAACCCTACAGTTTGTCCCTCCTGCCAGCCTTCTGGCAGCGGCAATTCTTCCTTCGCCATTGTAAAAGCTGGATCTGCACATCGCTTTACGTTGGTTAAACCCTTTGCGAGCAACATTTCGTACGTTAAGCTCTCACGGGCTAGAATCAAGTCGAACTGCCTCAGATCCTCCAGCTTCCGCTCTGACATATCTTCTTCACCGATCGAACAGCCCCAAAGGACAAGTTTCTTACCTTTTGACTTCACCTGCCGGTCAATTTCATACCAACCTGGCTGCTCTCCATAGCAGTAGTTATCGCCTCCGATGGACAAACATACATCCATGTCAGGGATATGCTGAATGATATTATGGTGAATTTTGCTTAATGCATACGATTCATCACCGAAGCATTTTACTCTCAGCGACGAAATAAACCAATTCAAAGAATACTTTTCAATTGGGCGGGTTGAACCGTCCACTACCTCGTCAAGTCCCGTGATGATACGATCTGTTTCCGGTTTTCCAGAGGCCAGATAGACCTTAGCATCATGTATGCGGTCTTTAATGAGTGCGGTTGATGATCTTACAATTGCTTCACAACCTCGATTCAAGCTGCCATCATGTGCAAACATTAGGATTTTCACGCCATTACGCCTCCGTTTTTGGATTGAGTTTGATTTCTAAATTTACTGTAAGTAATTAAGCCATATACACCTAGCATCCATTGGTGCTTAACCATAAAAAGCAACAGCTTCTCGTATCTGCCCAAGGTGTGGCCACACTCCTGCTCGTAAACACGCAGGGCCTTCTGAACCTCGTCGTGGCTGATCATACGTTTGACATATTGATAGCCTCGATGCGAGGTTATTTCGCGGTAAGCCGCCAAATAAATATAAATGTATGACTTAACGCTGTTTATAAATTTTATCGACTTCAGTCGTTCAATCTCGCTAGTTCCCAGCAACTCTCTATAAATCATTGGAGCCTCCTGCTTATAAACCTCTAACGCCCGCCTGAAGTAATCTTTTTCTACGATATTTCTTGTTGCGCTTCCAGCCACTTCTTTATAGTGGTAGCCGATATAATCGATATACACCATGGAATTTGCACGGCTGAAAAAGCTGATATTAAACATTCCGTCCTCGCCTAGTGCAACACCTGCTGGAAACTCAATCCGATAAGCATCGATTAACTGTTTATTATAGAGCTTGTTGCAGGCCGTATTGAGATCTTCGGCCTTTAGGAAATACGGCAGGACATCCTCTTCAATATCCTTTCGACTCAGCACGCGATGGGTCGCAAAGGGATAGGCCGTCACAAGCATCTGGCCCTCCAGCTCGCTTTCGACATTCGACAACACCACATCACATGAAGCATCTACTGCGGCCTGATATAAACGCTCATACATATCAAGCTCTACAGTATCATCTGCATCGACAAATCCGATGTACTGGCCTGCTGCAACCCTAATACCATGGTTTCTTGCGGAACTGACACCCTGATTCGTCTGGTTAAGCAGCACAATCCGCTTATCCTTTGCTTGATACGCTTCAATGATCTGCCTGCTTCGATCCGTTGATCCATCGTTGATAAAAATAAACTCACACGCCCCCAGCGTTTGTCCTAGCAGAGATTCGACACAAGCTGGCAAATAACGCTCCGCATTATAAACGGGGACGATTACACTCACCTTGACTTCCATCAGTGGGCACTTCCTTAATTTATAGTTACAATCGTGTTCTTTATAGTGAACCTGCACAGCAAAAAAATTTAGTTTACGCTTCCGATACTCATTTTAGTTCTTTATAAAGAACATGTCAATCCATGGATTAGGAGGCACTCTCTACGGTTTCCCTCTGGTGTTCTAATAGACGCTTGAACAACCCAGCTTCCTGAGCCAGTTCATGATAACGCCCTTGTTGTACAATCCTGCCATGCTCAAGTACCATCACTTGATCAGCATTACGAATCGTCGACAATCTATGCGCGATGACCACAATGGTCATGGTCCCGCTCATTCGCTCAAGCGAAGCTTGAATATTCGCCTCATTCTCTGCATCCAACGCGCTTGTAGCCTCGTCAAGGATCAAAAGTGAGGGTTTACGCAATATGGCTCTAGCCAACACGAGCCGCTGGCGCTCACCACCTGAAAGTCTAACACCTCGATCACCTACAATGGTATCGAGCCCCTGCGGCAATTGTCTAACAAACCCATCTGCAGCTGCAAAGGTTAGAGCTTCCCACAAGTCCTCATCGCTTGCTGATGATTCAATGAGTAACAGATTCTCTCTTATGCTTGCATTAAATAGAAACGGATCCTGCGGAACATAGCTGATGGAACGTCTTAACGCCAACATATTCGAAGCATCTAGTGGTTTCCCATCCACTAATACATCCCCTTGGTCCGGCTGCATTAAGCCCATAAGGATGTCAATAAGCGTACTTTTGCCAGCACCCGAGTGCCCAACAATTGCGGTCAATCGTCGTGCAGGGATCTGAATGTCAACGTCGCGCAGCGCGAATCGTTCTTCTGCTTTATTATAACGGAAGGACACTCCCCGACATTCTAACCCTTGCTCAATGTGCACAAACTGAGCCTCGGTGTAACGTTTTATTTGAGCTACTTCCCTTGCTTGTTCGGACTGTTCCTGCAGGGACAACAACGATTTAAACGCTGGAAGCATAGCCGCAATCTGTTCTAAATGGGATTGCATCGTAGTGAACTGCGGCCATAACCTGGCGAATATAACCGTAATCAACAGGAGCTGTTGGCCTTCGAATTGAAACACCTCAACCGAAACAAATACAAAGCATGCAATCATCACAGCTGACACACCTTTATAAAGGAACTGTGAATAGGTACTCACCTTTGCATGCTCCATTCTTTCGACCGCAATATCGCTATTCCATCTTTCAAGCCAATGCAATCGCGACGGCTCCAGCATATTACTCTTAATATCCTTAATGCCATTGAAATGGTCTGTAATGCCCGATATATACTGCTTAGCTAGCTGTGTGGTCTTATCACCCAAGCTTTTGGATTTTCTAATAAATCGAGATGAAAAAAGTGAAAGTCCTCCCCCGCATAGCATGACAAGCAATGTCAGAACGGGTGATAACCACAAGGCGATACCAATTTGAATCAACGTGAACACAGCGGTAGACAGAATTTGCAGAAAAAGCTTCGTCCCATTTGTCACTTGAGCCAGCTCATGCGTTAATGCATTCACCATATCAGACTTCCTGCGCTTGACGAAAAAATCCCAGTTCGCCTGAAGCAACGATTGGTAAATTCCCTGCCGTATATAGTTAATGAATCCCATATGAATTCGCGTATCCCGCAAGCTTAAATTTCTTTTGATCAAACCTTGGCCTACTAGCAGAAGCACATACACGCCGAGAAGACTAAGTAAGGCCCCTGTACGCGAAACGTCCTGCAGACCCTGGAACCAATTCAAAAATGGAAGTCCGCCTTCCCCTATTGGGAATATACCAATTAAGCTGAGCATGGGGATTAATAACAAGATTCCTATTCCTTCAAGAAAACTAATGATCATCATCCCGAAGAGATTAATATATAGAATCTTACCTGCAAAATGGTGCAGCTTTTTCGTAAAATACATTAACGCTGACATCTGAAATCCTCCTTAAACAGGCTGCCTCTTTACATGCCTCCACACCCACAGTACAGGACGAAGCGGAAAGTAAAGAAAATGCCACTTGTCAGGCAGCGGCAATACATCCGCATCCTCCGGATAGGGATAGAGAAAGCTGAGCAGGAAAAGGAGCTTCTGCTGCCAGGACATAAGTGCGAATAAATGCTTCTTGTGATAAACGGACACATGCTTAGGAAGCGGCGGAGAATGTAATCTGACCATTTCCTGAAGATAGAAGACAGCTCCCTGAGCTAGCTTCCTAGGACGATTCTTGTGTACATATGAAAGCATAGTCTCTGGTATCTCTGTCCCTAATAGACTTGAGGCTAGCAATAGAGCTTGACCTGCCACATGTGTATAATGGTATGTTCTAAGCAACCTAATCAACTTAGGCCAATGAATCGATTGATGTGTCACTAATTGATGAATATCCATCAACCATCTCAAGCGGGACCAACCATGCCTAGCGCCATGCATGACAAGAAATATAAATAACATTTCCGTTCCCAAGCTGTAGACGGGTCCACCAGTCAGTGCAGATATCCGCTTACTTTCCCATAATGCCCTAAAACTCGGCTCTTTTCCCGGACTTGGATTGAGTCTCCAATGGATCTCCAGCTTGGTACGTTTATGCGGGTGCGTAAACGTAACATGATGATGCCTCCACTTCCAATCGCCCAGCACCGTTTTGATGTAGTCATCTTTAACATACCCTTGTCCGATTAGAATTTCCTCTACTCGGCCCAACTGACGCCAATCAACCATCATGTCCAGATCAACTGACGTCCGCAAAGCAATATCGCCATACAGTTCTGCTGCCAAGACAGGACCTTTTAACAGCAGCACATCAATATCCGCTTCACGCAGTCGCCGGCAAATCTGTTCCATTTCCCCGCTTAGTCGAAGCATTTCAAAGGTATTATGTTGGTAAAGTCCTGCTAAGGTCTTCATTACTCTTTCCGGTACATGGTCGCTGTTCAATTGTTTCAACTGCTTATAAACACTTGGGTATACACGATGATGCAGCGTTAGTTCCATAAATTGGTCCCAGTCTACAGAAGCAAGCTTAGGCTCAATCTGACAACGTTCCACTGAAGTAGAACCCGCTTGCATCAACGCTAATATTACAGTTAATTCATGCGGTATCTTAGACATATTTAATTCGAACGGCTTGGCCATCGGCATCCCCTTCTAATCACTACATGCTTATGGTCTTTGCGAATTTTCCTACTACCGTAAAACGTTCCATGCCCTCTTCACCCGTAATAACATAAGGGCCACTGCGCAGCCACGCATGGGCAATGAGCTGCCCCTCTTCCTTTGTCGTTCCTAAATAAAGGGTACTTTCTATTTTTCGTTTCTCCAACATTTTTAACGCGGCAATAGCACAGACTAAACACTTACTTTCCCATGGCGTATATTGGCTAATCGTTTGAATAGCATCATGAATACGTGCTAGCTCAGCCCTTGATACCCCATTTAGATCATGTGAAGTTTCCTTCATGGCTTCACCCAAAGAGGGTGCTACCTTGGCAAAAGGACGCCACACAAGATAACGTGCCCGTGCTAATTGAAGAAAAGCCTCAATATACACGCATTGTGTTGCACGATCGAAGCGAAGAAAGGCCTTAAGACGATTTACGAGTGTTCCCATATGCATCACCTTAGTTCTATTAAACCCTCTTGATGCAGCTGGTTCACAAACGCTTGCACCTGCTGCTCACATACCGATGGTTCAATTTCATATTCTTGCGTCAGTATGCCTACGATGTCTGTAATGGTAGTCGGTGCATCCAGCAATTCCCAGATGCGTCCCCCAACCGCACCAAGATTGTAATATTTTCCGTTCTGCACACTCAGCATGACCTTTTCTCCATCCATATCACTGACAATGTTCCCCGCCCCTTGAACGATGACATCTTGTACGGATAAGCTTAGTTCCTCACTCATTATACGGTCTCCTTTTCTTTATGCAAGGTTTCTAACACCAGCTCCGCCATCATCGGAGCAGAATACCCTTCATTTGGGCGAATTAATTGATACATATCTACCTTTGAAGCCAGCTGTGATGTGATGGAAAAATGCCAATCCATTAAATTCAAACGCGGAACCATAAACTGACGATATGTATGTTTAAACAATAAATGCAATTTTTCTAACTTGGGTGCTCGCACCAGCCTCGGTTCAGAAGCCTCCCCCCGGTCCAATTCAAAAATACCGACAAGCGGTAAAGGTCGATCCGTAAAATGCTGTTTAACCGGCACATTAAATTTCGTCTCGCGACCATAAATTGAGCGGTAAGAAGCACTATCAAGGCCTAGTTGATCTATGCTTTCCTGCCACAGCTTCTGCTGTGGATAAGAAGGAGCTACCATCGGCTTATCGTTTATACATGTGACAGCAATAACATCGTCACTAATGAGCTTATAGCCCTGCTGAATCATTGTAGAAGCGAGAGTCGATTTGCCGGCACCCGATTCTCCAATAAGGGCATAGGCCTGACCGCCGATTTCAACAGCACTGCCATGCAGCGGAAGAATGCGGCGCTGCAGCAAGCAAATGCCCATCATGCTGCCGAGTATATAAATGCGAAGAAGGTCTTCATCCGATGGGTTGTCAGGAATAATCTCAATATCCTTTCCACCCGTTACTTTAAAAAGGCCGGCTTGTGGGCAATAGAACCAAACACCGTTATCGTGAACTATAAATTCAAAAGGTTTATCTCGGTAAGCTTGACCGATTTCCTCCTGTGTGTTCATTCGTATATGCACATCAACTGAATGTTTCAGATTATGTTCGATCGTTAGGGCCGGCAAGCGCACATCACTCATCACTCGCAAGCCGAATATTAAATATATCATTTCCCCTGTTAATGCCAATTTTCTCACCCCAGGCAATTTGTTCATAAGACTAAATCAATGGTTCCAAACACAAAAATGGAATCAATTCGAATATATCGCTTTTAATCTTTTGCAAATCCTACCAAGCTGCTGTTATTGTTCTACAGCTTCTTTTCCGCAGATTCATAAATAACCCCGCTCATCTTCTTTCATTAGTTGCATTTGCGATTAATTTATTGCGCAGACTAGGCATTTCTATTTTATCAATTAGCGGGAACAAATAATTCGTTACCAATCGAATTAAGTAAGAAGTTGCAACACACAATCCAACAACCCATACGAATATAAAAGGCGGATATTTAGGCGCAAAGCTTAACGCAGGGAAGATCGTTAAATAGAAAAACATATGCGTGAGCCATATATTAGTTGAATGCTGGCTCATGTAGGACAAGAACTTCTCTACACGTACACTTTTGTCCATAATCAAGTATGCACATACCATGACCACTCCATTAATGGGTGCTACTACAGAAGACTCAACTATTGAGTGGAATATCGTTATACATACTAACGCTAATACCGCTGCAAGATTGTTAAACCTAAATCGTTTAATCCTAGCGAGCGTATCCATAACAAACGGTTCCTTAGCAAACACTGCACCCACACAGAAAGAAAATAGACAAGATAGAAATAAAACTATAAACATTGAAGTCTTAACAATCATAGGATTGTCACCTACGTCCACTATACCCATATACCTCTGCATATGAGCGCTTAAGAATATAACCCCTGTAGCACAAATGAGTACAAAAGAGTTAATCCTTTTAATCGCAGGTATTATAAGAGGGGATAATAATACGAACAAAAGATAGACCTTAAAGAACCACCATGCACCATTATAGTTATTTTCTAATCCTAGCAAATTAGGAACAAGTGTACTCAAGCTCATATCATCAAAAGAATAGTGACTGCTGTACAATGCGCCTATTGGCAAGAAAATGAGACACACTACCCACAGATTCACATAAAGCTTTAGTATGCGTCTAATGTTCTTTCCCCATCTAGATTCCATAGAGGTACTCATAACTTTGTAGAATGCGTATCCAGTGACAAATAAATATACTTGCCTGCATGCATCACCCATAATACCTATGTAATACGATAGCGGCACATCTTTGATCATGATATCTACATACAGACCTTCGATGTCCTTTCTTGCAAACAGGTGCAATAAAACCATTAGCAAAATTGCGATACCTTTTAGAATCGATGTATCTCTTCTAGATAATTCCATGCTGTATTCTCCTGTCAATCTATCTCAGTTGGTTAGTTTCATTGCTAAACCCAGCAAAGGTTTAGATTTACAATTCTGATTCGACTTCCGTCGTTTAATAACCCTGCGGTATAAGAGCCCTTGAGCCTTAAAGGCCCAAGGACTCTTACCCCCACTTTGCAATTTAAGTACGTTTTAGCTTTCGAAACGTTGCCATGTGCTAGGGTTGGATGGATCCGCAGGATTACCAGGGACATATGCCTCGTCAGTAAACTCACCGTAAACGGTGGATGCCATGGTCATCTTTACGTTAAGTGTCTCAAGAGCAGGAGCTTCCCATGTCTTTTTCATACTTTTCACCTCCTTTCAAAACGTTTAATGAACCGATATACAATTAAGCTGCGCATTAATACTTTTGAGTCAGGGTCAAGCATGTAGTTGGGTCTAGCACCTGCGCGAATGTTATCGATTGCGGGTCGAATCCGCTTGCCGTTCAAATATTGCATCACATCTGCATCCTGAACCATCTGATCCAGCTCATCCACGAATGAATTCCAAACAGGTGCCATGCGATGGACCCAGTCCGCACCTTGAACGCCGCGAACTCTCTGGTTTAACCGAATGTTATCTGGAAGCAAATGCTCTGTCGCACGGCGGATTAAAGCGCGGTCCATACCATCTTGCACATACTGGTCTTCCGGGATCGCAAGACAGAATCGAATCACACGCAAGTCATTCGTTGGATCCCGCTTCCACACCCCATAAGGCAAGGACAACTTAGCAGCCAGCGTGTTACTGGCATTCCAATGAAATAAATCCTCGAAGTGATGCTTTCGTTGCTTATATATATCTGATTCTGAAAACCATCCCGTATAATCAATACCGTACGGTTCTAGCTGCTGATATACGCTAGTCCGCTTGGCAAAGTCGGGATGAATAATGATAGGTAATCGCTCACTCTGCTCAGGGCTCCGATCTCGGGACAACCAGGGAAATGCCATCTTGCTGATATAGGGAAGCAACCCCAACCGAGCGCCGCCAGTGTTCTGACTATAACGATTGAGTTCCTGCCATAGTCGGAGCCATTTGAATTTCTTTAACAGCACCGAATAAAAGGTAAGTGCGGCCCCCCACGATATGGAGAGATTACCCCTTCCTCCGTTCAGCAGCACCCCCACACCATCTTCATGTGATTTTTCATACATTCCCTTGAGCCAGAAGGAATTCTCAAAAAACTTATAAGGCATCTCCATAATGTTTAAAACATCATCGATTTCCAAATAAGGATTCCGCCCTGGGAAGTCGAGATAGTGCTCCTTAACCCGTCCTACATGCCGAACGGTTGATTCGATTAAAGGACGTTCATTAGGAAGCAGATGCTTCGGCGTGAAGTCCTCAAAATCACTAGGAGGCACATAGCTGTAAGTATGTAAAGGACGGTCATCACCGCGAAGCGACTCCGCTGCAAAACTTACTACAGCGCCTGAATCAAGCCCCCCGCTAAGCTGTGCGGCAATATTCCGATGTGTTCTGAGCCGTGAACTCACCGCTTGCTGAAATACCTCTTGAAAGGCTTCAACATAATCAGCATTGGAATGTAGTGTTAACGGTTTAATCGAATCAAAGGAACAATACCGCTTCAACATGATCCGGCGGCCCCTAACAACAATAGAATGAGCCGGTGGCAGCTGATGAATCGATTGGTAAGGTGAAATAGCTGTATCCACTACATCAACCATGCCTGTAATGGCTAGAAATTGAGCAAGCCATTGTTCATTTAAGCGTTTTCCAACATCTGGTAACAAAGCCAAGGGTTCAATCAAAGTGCTAAAGGAAAACCGTTCATTACCATGATGGTAATAAAGTGTTCTTCCTCCCGAGAAATCTCTAGCCCCGAATAATTTCTGTTCCCTGGCATCCCAGATCATAAATGCAAAATCCCCTGCCAGATACCGGGGGGTTTCCTCCCCCCACTGACTATAAGCCTTTAGAATTAATTGGCTGTCAGACAGCTTCCTGCGAAGCTCGCGATCAATCTCCAATCGATCGAATAGGTCCTCGCGGTTATCAATAATTGCATCGGCTGTAATAGCAAGCTGGCGGGACTTATCCCAATAAGGTAAAGGTTCTCCGACAGACTCCGGAGTGATCCACTGGGCATGACAGCCCAAGAAGATCTGCTCCTGATGCCACACCTGAATATCATCTGCAGGATGATGCTGCAGGGCGCTCATCATCAGATTAGCCTGCTCCATACGTACAGGTTCATCATTTAGCTGTAATATTCCAGCGATTGCGCTCATCATATCCTCCCGCTACCTATACAAAATCCACTAGTCGTTCTTATTAAAGAACAACTAGTGCAAGAAAAGCCTCTATCGAAGCCTAGTATCTACGGTTCGTGATATTCCCGTCAAAGTTCCACTAGCTAACAATATAGGTTAATAATGTTCTTTATACAGAACATTTTAAAAGTATCACTACAACTGTGTCTTGTCAATCGTATTTTTTAAGTTATTCGTAATTCGTCTGCTGCGAGCCATTGTACTTGCAACATGAGACAATCTTCGTGCATAGAGCCGCAATAACTGCACACCATAGGAATCAGGTCTACAAGTATCTCCCCATTCATATGACATTTCAACAACTGAAGGCACCAACCAACTTCGCAGCGCTGGCCAACTGTCTTGGATTCGATCATAGAGGAAATATTGGGAATAAGCCACATTTACGTATTGCTGCAGTCTAGTTGTATGGGTAGAACGGATGGATCTAAAGTCCCAACACAACGGACCCTCAGCAGCCTTCGGCAGCGATTGTATTCGGTGCAAGTGAGGGAAGCATGCATACGCAACTCTCAGTGTCCATGCTACACGGCGCCATGTTCTGTCTTTCCTTGATATGTCATATAGCTTCTCGAATTCTACCCTTCCATCATATCTATGAATCAGCTGTACGATATCTATTATATATTTCATTGAATTTAAATTATGCTTCCAACCATGCAACAGCATGAGATACAAAGTATCTAATTCGGATAATTCCTTGCGTGTACTTCGCAACTTGGATGGCTGTACGTTATGCCAGAACCTTTCAATATCAAGATCTGAAGTATTTTCTTTTAAAATATTCCAATGCAACTCTACCACAAGTGGGATCGCCGAATAAGGAAGCGCCTTATGAAAACACCAGTGAAAGTGACCGGGAATAGACTCTGCTTCCATCACAAAACCTAACTGCTTCAAGCATTTAACCGCCCGGTTTAAATCATTGTGCCGAACTAACACATCAATATCCGATGTGGGTCTTGCCCCTGCATGCCCAAAATAACGTTGAGCAAAGGGGACTCCTTTTAAAGGAACCGCTTCAATCCCGTTGTTACCGAATTGCTCTAGTATTAAGTTCAACTCGTGATCGATGAATAGATTCAAGCCTGCCGTCTCTTTATATAAACACTCAAGTTCTACTCGCATGTTATAGGGAAGTGTCTCTAACCTCCCTTGATCCTTCAGCAGCGCATAGACCTGCGGAGCCACTCCAAAATAGACAATATCTGATAAAATGCGTTCATAATAATCTACAGCATTCGGCGAAGGTAACGACGGAGCCAGAGGGTCATATAATGCCCGAAGAAAATCTATCAACTTATGCTCTCCCCTTCCCACAGCCTAATCGACCCTTGCTGTAGACGTCGATAATAACTATCTGATTGCATTAATTCCATATGAGTCCCCGCTTGCACAATCTGACCTTGATCCAGAACGACGATTTGATCCGCATCCCGTGCCGCAGCCATTCGATGTGTAATCATTAAAGTCGTTCTGCCCTGCATGAGCTGCTCTATAGCTTGTCTAACCTGCCGTTCAGTCTGTGTATCCAGCGCTGAGGTTACTTCATCAAGCAGCAAGATTGGGGCATCCTTCAGAAGTGCCCGGGCAATCGTTAAGCGCTGTTTCTGACCGCCTGACAAACGAACCCCGCGTTCGCCCATTTGTGTGTCGTATCCATCAGGAAGCGACATAATATAATCATCCATTTGCACACGTGCCGCAGCCTCTCTTATCGCCTCATCAGTCAGACCGGGACGGGCATACGACAAATTCTCGCGAATAGATATATCAAACAACTGAGGCTCCTGGGACACGTACGAAAACCAATTCCTCAGCTCCGATGGATGCAGCTGTGCGATGTCTTGTTCACCAATATAAATGTGACCCTCACTAGGATGATAGAAGCCTTGCAGCAAGTGAAATAAGGTTGTCTTGCCAGCGCCGCTGCGTCCTACAATAGCCGTCACACTTCCGGCTGGAATAGTTAAATGGAGTCCTTCAAAGAGCTTCTGCTGATCCTCATAATGAAACGTAACACCGTCGAAACGAATCGGGCCGGGACGACAATCCGCTCTCGGCATAGTAGTCACTGGACGATCATGAACTGAACGATCAAAAAGCCGAGAAATCCGCTCTACTGAAGCAATTGAACGTTGAAAACCGGCCCACTGACCAGCCGCCCCTGTTAAAGGGTAAACCAAATGGTTTACTAAGTTCAAGAAAGTTAGTAGTTCCCCGACAGACATCTGGTTATTAGAAATATAAAACGCCCCAAGCGACAGACTGATCAAATAAATAATCGAGCTGACCGCATAACTTCCAGCATCAAACCAGCCCTGCAGTTTGGCATTTTGCAGATCTAATGTGAAAAGCCGATTATTATGGTCTTTAAACTTTCCAAATAATAGAGAGACTATCGGAAACGCACGAATAACAGCATGATTCTGGAACGTTTCATGTAATAAGCTGCTCTTTTCGCTTAACAACGCTTGAGTACGCCTGCCATTTCCCCTCAATAACAAGCCGAAGATTGCACCTGCCGCCAGAGCAACAGGCGCCGCACATAAGCTTATTAGGGCAATGACAGCATTTAGCTGGAACAGATACAGGAACACCGCGATATAAATGACAGGCATTTTTATCAAATCAATAAGACTGCTCCCTATTACACCATCCAAGCTGTGAATATCGTTATGGAATGTCGACAGTAAATCCCCCGAATGCTGCTTGTTCATAACTGAAAAGGGGCTTTGAAGTACTTTGGTGTATAAATCGTTCTCTAAGTCACGCTTAACTCCATTAGTGGCCAATGTTTCCGTATATGTATTTAGGAAGCTGATGCCTATGCTGACGACAATCAAGCCTATTCCTAGAAAGGCTAATGACTTCAGTCCGGCCAAATCGGCTTCAATGGCTGTATTCGTCAACTTGCCAAAATACCAGGCAAAAACAAGCGTTAATATAATATCAACCCAGAAAATCGCAAAGAGAACAGCATAAGCTCCCCAGCGTCGAAAGACATACGGCATTAAGAGCCGATAAGCCGTTCGTAATTCTGCTATGGCGACATAATCTTGATACCACTTGCTTAACTGATGTTTAAAGTTACCCCTCATGTTTTACTCTCCGAGAATCATATTGTGTCTTGACCCTGCGATTTAGCCATATCCTAATCCAGGTCGAACCCACTGGAAGCGAAATCAACAGGTACCGCCATATTCTCGCTCTAATGCTATTTGCATCGGTCCTTCGCATTCCCCTTTGAATATACTGAAGCTTTCCTAGAATCTTTTCCTCACCAACGGGTTGATCATACCCAAGGTTAGAGTCTCCTTTGAACCAGTACAGCTTACGTTGATGCTGCAGTGTCACTTGAATCAAGCGGTGAACGACCAATATACCATCTTCCGTGTAGAACAGGCCTATATCCCCCTCACAAAGCTCAGATGCCTTACAGGCTGCCACTGAGCAAACATCTCCTTCCCGAATGAGCGGAAACATACTCACCCCTACAGATGGAACCTCCAGCGATTCTTTGCTGTTAAGCATTGCTTTTAGAGCATCATTCGTAACCCTACTTTTATACAGGCTCAATTAAGCCACACCTTAAAAGCTCCTGAAAGAAAGACTCTACATCTTGCATCGCCGCTTCAAGACTTATATGAGTGTATTGATCCATCATGGACTGAGCTAACTCTTCTTTACCTAGCGGACTGCTGAGCAATGACCAGCACACCCCCCCCGCTTGGTTCAAACGCGTAATCGTATAGCCGCTGATATCCATAACCAGCCACTCATCATCCATTTGTACAGTTTCAACATCTTTCTTCTGAATATAACGTGTCACGGCATAATCAACTCCCAAAATGAGTTACTGTTCTGAAAAGATAATTCATATATCGGAACCCTTTGTACTAAGCACCTTAATAACTCAAGCACTTTTGCGGCATCACGCGGTTGTCCCGGCCAGAAAAATACTTTATCCATTAGCATCATCAAACCGCTGATCTTATCCAGCTGTGTCCGCTGATTATACGCTGCCTGCTTAAGCAGGTGAATCCCTCCCAGCGGACTCATTGCTAACGGATCCTCCGTATCCAATTCGCTCCTAAATGGCGAGTTATAGACGTGCCCCCCTTTAGGCGAAACTCGGATGATGGTCGCTTCGTCTGAAAGCAGAAGGCGCGGATGCGACAGCTTAGCAGCAGTTGATTTCCCCGCTCCAGAATAGCCTGCAAAAAGATGCGCAAGACCACTCTCCACGGCGCAAGAAGAGTGAACAAGCAGCCCCCACTGATGCTCAACAATATACGAGCTGTATAAATTCATTAAAGCATGTTTGAATGCCAGTTCATCATGAACGAGCAGCTTCGACTTTCTGAAATCATCGGTTGCTTCAATAGAGTAGTCCGCCCGCTTAAACCTTACTTGTTCTCTGTCTATATCTACACTTACATCATAATTAACAAAAGGGACGCCATAGCCCCCATGAAGCTCAATATAAATATCTGGCTCAGATGGAGTGCCAGTCAGATTAGGAAAATTCCGTTCCAACCATCTTATCTCTCGCTCCGAGCTGCATGCAATGATAACCGAGTGTTCGCCCATTTTCGTTGATTTGTATTCCAATCCTCTGTCCCCTTTAGTCCAAACAAAGTAAGGCCAATGGACAGATACCCATTGACCTCGACCTCGATTCCATCAAACTTGGTTTATTTCCATTTCCCTTTTCCGTTGCCTTTTCCACCTTTATTGCCTCTGCGCGGACCGGTGTACGGATCGTTCGGATAGTGAATACCGCCATTACCTTTACCGGGATGGACTAAATTCCCCCTGCCCCTATTCCAGCTTTGAGCTGTTTCGAATCGGATCGGCTGGTGAGAGATCACCGCCGGGGCTTCATAAGGCATACCTCGGTCCTTTGATGGGCTCCTCAATTAAATCACTCCTAAGAACGGTGTTGTTGTAAACACCCTTTATCTTGCGACAAGCTCTTTCACAAGCTCCCTCGCTGTTCCAAATGGTGTTGTTACGGTTCGGTAAATCCGCAAACTGGCCCCAGACTGCCATTTTTCTGTTTCAACCAAAATGGTTTGTACACCACTTGAGAGCTTATCTTCACCTGTAAATGGCACGATAGTCGAACCCATCGGTTGTCCCTCCCGATTCACCAGCTCCACTTCCAGGTGTGTAAAACTCTGATCTGTTACAATTCCTTCTGTTCGGGTAACTGTTAAGTCCAGTTTAACAAGATAAGTCCAGAGATAAGAACCAGTAGTTGACTTTGTGTTACTAGGCTGGCTTCGTGTTTGCCATTGATTGATAGATACATTATAGGGGTAAAAGTCTATCCCTTCATAAGACCCGTCGACTTTTTGTACTCCCGCTCTAAAAGCAGCGATTGGAATTGCAAAAGGCGATTCAGCTCGCTTATCGAGAATTTCGAGCCCTATTCGTTCTCCTTGCTCTTGAACAGGGACAATAAAGTAGTAATTTACGGCATAGCTTATATTCGGAATTAGTGTCTGATTCGCTAACCCATGCCTCGTTCCCATGTAACTTGTCCCGTCTGAGCTGATTAGCTTCGTTCCAAAGCTCGGCAAAGGCACCGCTTCGTGATTACGATTCTGCAGTTTGAAGTCAGCCACCACTACATTGTAGCCATCGCCTTCTAGCAGATGCAGGCCCGATACGGAAACTTCTACGTTGGCAGGAATCTGTTGATTCAGGCTGTTAAATGTAATAGGTTTCCCCCATGTGTAGCGACCTAGGCTGTTGATATTCACAGCACCTGGGGTCGGAAGTGTAATGCGCAGTTTTCCAATACTATATTCTGTAGTACCATTCACATCAGTGAATTGCTCCGGTTCCAATACAAGCAGACTTTCTAAACCGGCTTCATTACCGTGAGGTATCGTGTAGTGCAAATACGCTTTTTCCCCCGGCAGAATGGCTGTAGCTTGATTTTCTAAACGTTTGCCTGTATAGACATGTTGATTAGCTACCCCTTGAATTAGAAAATCAGGAACCCATTTGGTGACTTGATGATTATTTTGCACCTCTAGAATGAGTAAAGAAGACGGACCCGCCTCAGTATACTGCTTTATTAATTCCGTTGGAGTATAGACTAGTCGATCCAATTTACCGGGAATCTCGAATGTATCTCCCCATGCTATGTTGGCGTTAGGATCGGATATCACTGCATTGCCGCCCTGCCATTCCATGGACGTGATCGGCAGCTTAAGCTTTAACGTCTCTTTCTTCGGATACACTGTTTCATTAACGTCTACCCAAGATATCGTCGACAGTTGAGACACCATTTCACGATCTACAACCGTCATATAACTTAGTTCTGTTTTGCCTTTAGGCTCGAGTATAACCGCATTGTCCAAGCTTGGATTTAATTTATACGTAACTCCGTGTTCAGTCGTTACCTTAAGGGTATAGTCTGGAATGCGTGAAGCCTGTTGACCACCGTTATACATGCGAACCACAACACCCAAACGATTACCCGAGGCTGTTTTTTCATTTAATACACTCTTAAGTTGCACCGAAAAATGTCCCGTTAAATAATAATAAGCCGAATTCGATGGTAATGGGCTAGCAGCCTGGATATGAAACTGACTTACGACAAATGATATCAATACTGCTGCTGTTACTGTTATTAACCTTAGTAGCTTCTTGTTCACACCTGTCACTCCAATTTTAGTTTTGTGCTGATCGGACCGTGACCTGACCAACGGTCTCTCCATCGACTAAATCCTGATGTCCTGATACGACCAGCATTTCTCCTTCTTTAATTCCAGACAAGACTTCTTGATTCGGCTCTTTAATTCGACCCAGCTCAATTTTACGCTTATGTACGATGTCATTCGATAAAATGAACACATAAGCTTCATCCTCTTCATGAACGATGCTGTACGTTGGTACCGTAAGAGCCATTAAGCTTTCTGTATCGATGAGCTGAACTTTGACTTTCATTCCTGGTTTAAGGCTCATATCTGGATTAGCAACTTCTAGATTAAGCTCGTACATATTAGTCTTTGGGTCAGCTACTTTAGACAGAAATCTAACGGGTGCAGTATCCGTGAGATCCTGATCGGGGAACCTATAGGACAATTGATGTTTATGAGCAACGAGTGCACTCTCTTCCTCACTAAGGCCAGCTATTAATAAAACGGGATCCAGCCTTTGAATGACCCCAATCTTCATGCCGTTCGGCACAACCATGCCTTCCTCCGCACGAAATTCTGTTAATACACCACTGATGGGCGCGTATACTTCAAGCTGTGCAACCGCTTCGTCTGCCTTCTGTAATGCCATTTGCGCACTCTTTAAAGATAGCTCCTGTGACGGGTCTCCACCTGGCTCAAGCTGCCTTAAAGCCAACTTGGCTTCCATAAGCGCAGCTGACGCTGCATCGACCTCAACCTGACTTACCAAACCTTCGTCATAATGATTTCTCATTCGATTATAGTTTTTCTCCAGCTCTTCCACCTGCTTCTGGAGCTCCTCATATTGCCGGCCTGTTTTGGATCTGGATTCTGCGATTGAAGCTTCTACTGTACTTAGCGCTAGTGCTGCCTTTTCTCTTTCAAACAAGGCGTCAGGTGAACTCAACCGAAGAATAAGCTCGCCTGCTTTTACCTTATCGCCGCGCTGTTTCAATAGTTCCACAACCTTACCACCTGTCACTGCAGTCACATCCGTAGTAAGAGAGGCAACTAAATCCGCCGTTACTTCCCGTTGATCAACAATTGGGTTCCGCTTGATTGGCTCAACTTCAATACTCTTGGGCTGATCCTGTTGATCGTTTAGGTTTGAATCCTTCTCAGACGTAGGCATTGAACATCCTACCATGAGCGACAAGCAAATGGTTAGGAGCCCCACGAGCTTGATCATCGGGTGCATTATTCGTTTCAGCGATAGTTTATCTCGCATGGCAAATCAACCTTTCTTCTGTCAAATCAAATAAGTCTCCGCTTCTTTCCGATTCATTTTATTGTAAACAAGACCAAGCAGATTGGCCCTCATGTTCGTAAGATCTTCCTGAATTTTTCTGGCAATGGGGCGCCTTAGTTTACCGTGTTCAACAACTAATAGTACGCCGTCACTGCTTGCAGCCATCATTTTGGCATCGGTCAACTGAAGGATCGGCGGAGTATCAATTAAAATCAATTCATAATGGTGCTTCAATTCTTCAATAAGCAGCCCCATCCGTTCTGAGGATAGCAGCTCTGAAGCATTATACGCTGAGTTCCCCGCATTCACCAATGCTAAACCTGAAATCTTCGATGGATGTATGATATCGCCTGCTTCACAGTCACCTGATAAATAATTGGCCAATCCTTTCACATTAGACAAATCAAAGGCATGATGCACCGCGGGTGACCGTAAGTTTGCATCCAACACAATGACCTTCTTACCCGTACGTGCCGCAGCAATCGCAAGGTTTAAAAGTGTTGTCGTCTTGCCCTCGCCTTGCATCGCAGACGTCACTGTCACACTCGCAGCGCTAAGATCCGCTAGAGTTAGGGACAAATTAAAGCTCAAATTGCGGTAAATCTCTGCTTCAGCTGATCCAGGGTCAGTCTGCATAATTAAGCTCAATCTAGCTGCCGCTTGCTGCATATGTATCCTCCTTCGAATGCTTTGCTGATCGCCTTTTACGAAACCATATCTTTTTCGTGTCAGTCATCTTCGGTATTACAGCTAATGTTGACTTCCCAAAGATCGAGCGAATATCTTCCTCTGTTTTTAATGTGTCATCTAAGATATCTAGAAAAAAGATAATACCTACTGCCACAATGACAGCACCAAACAGGCTTAATACAAGCATAACTATATATTTATGTGACTTAGGATTGATAGGCACGGGATTGCTAGTTTCCTTCGCTGGATTAAGAATCGTTACTTCATCGACATTCATCGCTTGAGGTACTGCTGCTTTTACTACCTGGCTAACACTGTTAACAATTTTGACGGCTTTGCTGTGATCTGAATCCAGTGCCCTGATCCGCAATACCTGCGAACCATTCTCAGCTGCTACTGTAATAGCCGAACCAATCTGCTCAGATGTCATCCGCAAATCTGGATACCATTCAACTACTTTATCCAGCACGATAGGCGTCCTAATAATAACACTAAGGGCATTATAATCGATTATTTCTGTCGAACTAGTAACCATTAACTCGGTTGATGCTTGATAGATTGGTATATAGGTGTCTTTAGCGAGAATAGACGTAGGAAGCGTAAATAGAATAATGCATCCAATAACAATCCACAGTCGCTGCTTAATTAATTTATAATAGCCTTTCAAATCAATTTCCACGATGTATCCTCCCTATC
The DNA here is from genome assembly GCA_964447355.1 of uncultured Paenibacillaceae bacterium. Taxonomy (GTDB): domain Bacteria; phylum Bacillota; class Bacilli; order Paenibacillales; family CAYUSG01; genus CAYUSG01. Next base: position 15,914 of record CAYUSG010000013.1, on the reverse strand, counting down.
CCCACTCTGCTAAAAAGTGAAGATTTTCACTATATAGATCAAAAAACGACAGGTTATACGACATAAATCGAAATTTATTCGTTATAGAGAACGCCCAGCGTTATCGTATCATTTTAGCAATTAAATTGTCAATTCTCTATCAGCTTACACATTTGATATATTCTTTGTCTCAATCTATTATCTGGAGTTTGCCTGTATACAGAAAAAAAACGGGTTTTCCACCCGTCCACAGACATGTATGCATATATCCTTTATTCAAGCCCTGACATCATTGATTGACCATTATCAAATTCTTTACTTATTAAAAAATTTCTAATTTCATCAATCGACAATCCAATCCCTTTTGCTTGTAAAATGAGATGAATCCACTCCTTATCAAGATCTAGAACGCTTTCCTGGTTTAAGCTAAAATCAGACATAGAACCTCCATATAATTTAGTTTTCCCAGGCAGTCCAACTATCGTAGCTTATCGCCTTAGACTTGTGACTTTGCGCCCCTGCTTTTCAGTCAGGTTTGCCCTTTCTAGTCGTTAAAGAAGTAATTTCAGCAATGATGATCAAAACAAAGATGTGATTGAGTTCAATGAATGGCTTCGTTCGAGGAAAGTAAATCGATGCATGTATTGCTGGTCATTTCGTTTACTTCTATACTAAATGTATAACATAATACAGATTATGGCAATCATAAGAATGTCATATTTAAGTCATGAAAAGTCATATTTTTCAGATTAAAAAAATAACAGCGGGACATTCCTCCCGCTGTTGTCGTAACAAGGTGCTATTCTATTATTTCTATATCTTGCTGCCCATTGGCCAAAGCATTGAACCTAAAGGTGGTAGATGCAGATATGATATTCTGGTAAGCCCAATGTGAATCAGACACATCTGTCCATTTAACTGATCCAATTGAACCAATACTTGGTCTGTCAAATAGCTGATTGAGTACTGTTACCGCCTCTGCCCGTGTAACAAAGTGATTTGGTCTGAATGTGTTATCTTCATAACCTTTCATGACATTAGCTTCGCTTACCGCTGCTATAGCTTCACTCGCCCAGTGTCCCTTCGTGTCAGGGTAAGTCGTTTCGGGTTCGACAGGGACTAGTGCCATCCAGTTCTTAACGATTAGGGCTAATTCCGCACGCTTGACTGGTGCATTAGGTCTGAATTCCCCTTGCGTCCCCCCAATCATAATCCCTGCAGCACTCACCTTTTGAATTTGGTCGTATGCCCAATGTGAATCTTTCACATCAGGAAAGACCATGCCGCTAGACTTCTGCTCTGGAAGACTTCTCCCTAGAATAGAGGCTAACTCTGCTCTTGTTATTGAACGTGTTGGCTTGAATGTCCCATCCTCATAACCATAAATGTATCGTTCAAATAATATACCGGGTTGCTCAATGGCTAGGATGGTAAAGGTACTAAACTTATCAATGGTGATTTCAATACCAGAAAGCTGTCCAGACTCATCGTAGACCAGCTTGCCGAACTGAAGCTCTGTATCCCCGTCACTGTGCTCTATATAAACACCCAATCGCTTTGTACCATTTTCAAACCCTTGACCATCAACGGTTTCTTCTATAGGGAAGAATAGCGCTGTAGTGCGGCTATGATAATTCGTTTCGATGGTCATTGGTAGACCAACTGGGGATACTCGGTTGCCTTGGGCTGCTTCTACAACCTCCCTTGCATCAATCGTTCTGTCCTTCACTTCATTTTGGTCCGATGCATTCCGTATAGGGACTACCCTAAAGTATAAATCTTCACCATCAACCGATAGTAAATTTAATGTGTCTTTAGACAAGATAATACTGGCGTTCGGCGTTTCAATTTCTAAACTCATGCCATGATCTGACAACGTCTGAATGGATGGAATCGGAAGATTCACATGAATTTCATCCGCGGGATCTCCTTCCAGCTCATCTACAATAATACGTGCGATCTGCTTTTGTCCCTCTTGTGCCTTCTCAGCAATCTCAAGCGCCTTCGCTGTATCGAAGACTACTTCATCTACTTCACTGCCATCTATCTCTTTCCTGACAATGTCTACTGTACTCGTATAAGCATCTGCATCAGCACCCGCCGTAACGGTTACAGTTCTTGTTTGACCTTGACCATTTCCATTATTACCGTTGCCGTTATCGTCATCATCGTTTGAAGACTTGCCCCTTGTTACGGTTACAGTGTAAGTGTGGGTTGAACCATCCTGGGCAGTCACCATTACCTCAATCGTGTTTGCACCCACTTTCAGTTTGATCGCTTCCGAGGTGGCTCCGCTGGCTACAGTTTGACCATTAACAGTAATTGTAGCGGTAGGATCAGATGCCGTAGGGGTCACTTCTATTCGGTTAACTCTATTGCGAACCTGCACCTCGTAACTGAACGTTTCTGGTGCGAATACCGGGTCCAACGTTCCTTCATTTAATGCCAAGCTGTTAAGGTTTGCGTTAGATGATTCCAAACGAGTGACTACAATCGTATATTGTCGCTCAGTCCCATCCTGAGCTTGCACTTTCACGACAATTGTATTCTCACCTACGTTCAATGGAATCGGCGAGGAAGCTTGATCATTCACACCTGCTACACCATTAATCGTAAAGCTTGCATGTGGACTGTATACACTCGCTGTTACGCTCAAAGATGTTACGCTATTAGCCACACTTACCTCATAATTTGAAATCGCACCATTGAATGTTGGATTTAATGCACCCTCGCTGGTAGTTAAACTATTTAGATTGTTGTTGCTTGAGGCGGCCCTTGTGACCGTTACCTTATAAGTCTTCGTTGTACCATCCTCAGCGGTTACCGCAATCTCTATGACATTCGCTCCTACATCCAATGCTACGGTTGTTGCATTCCCGTTCTTAGCCGCTTCTCCTCCAACTGTTAAGGTAGCTGCCCCATCGGCTAAAGTTGGTGTGATTTCAATACTGTATACACTATTTGTTACCGATACAGCATACTCCAATGTTCCTGAATCAAAACTGGGATTTAATAATCCTCTACTAACTGTTAAACCACTTAAACTGTTATTGTTTGAAATATCGTATCTTGTTACCGTAATCGTATACGTCTTTACCGTTGTAGTATCCTCTGCCGTTACCTCTACTGTGATCTCGTTATCTCCTACATTTAGATCGATTCCTTCCGATGCAGAACCACTGGCTAACGCCTTTCCATTCACGGTTACG
>CAYUSG010000013.1:0-12626 GCA_964447355.1 uncultured Paenibacillaceae bacterium | reverse complement strand
ATCGATTCCTTCCGATGCAGAACCACTGGCTAACGCCTTTCCATTCACGGTTACGATTGCTTCACTGTGTGTCGTGGTTGGCGTGACGCTTATGCTGGTCACTTCATTTCCTACATTTGCTGTATAACTTTCTACCACACTTGCAAACACTGGATTTAACGTGCCGCTGCTTATGTCCAGTCCATTTAAACTCGCATCGTTTGATTGCCTTCTTACGTTTATTGTATATGTCTTTACCGTCGTGGTATCCTCTGCCGTTACCTCTACTGTGATCTCGTTATCTCCTACATTTAGATCGATTCCTTCCGATGCAGAACCACTGGCTAACGCCTTTCCATTCACGGTTACGCTTGCTTCATTGTGTGCGGTGGTTGGCGTCACTGTTAGTGTCGTTACTGCATTCGCTACAGACACTTCATATTCCGTATCCCCTGATGCAAATGCTGTATCCAACGATCCCTCGCTAACGGTTAAATTGCTTAAATCTGCATTCGATGATAAAGGAGATACAATATCGCTTATATTAAAGGATTGTAAAGTTACGTTAGAAATTGCATCCCCACCTATTTTGGTTATTGTAACTGCAAATGCTGCAATATCGTTTATGTTGTTTAAGCTTATAGTATATTTCTGCTGGCTATCGCCATTTATAGTATTAAATTCTTCAGTTGATCCTATTGGATTTCCACCAGCGTCTAATCCCGTAATATCAATTTTAAATTGGTGTTGAGGTTCATATGTTGTAATAACAAATGAATCTAAGTCAAATGTTGTTCCTTCATATTCATCTTCTAACGTAAAAGTTATCGTATTGGATAACCCTGCATCTCCTCGATCATCAGTGATATAAATACCACCAACTTCTGGTGTAGGGTCATACGCAAACTCAATTCCACCATCGACATAGGATATCTGTGTCTCAAATCCATTGTTCGTATCATTTAACCACGTTTCGGTTAGAGTATGAGTTCCTGCTGCTAGCTCGTTAGCATAAGACACCTTTGTTGCCATCATCATGAATACCAACATACTAAAGACTATTAATCCCTTTATCGACCAATGAATGTACCGTAGTGATCTGTGATTTTCATTAACCATGCAGACCAGCCTCCCTCCCTTTACAAATGAAGAAAAGCTTCTTCCGAAGCCCTCCTAGTCTTATCACTATACAATTGTTGCAATCCCAACTTAATTATTAAGAACGTCCTGGGAAAATCCCTTGTAACGCTACGATAAAGTTTAATCCCAAATACGGCTGCATATTGTTATGCGGCTGACTTCCACCAGCTGGTTGAATGGCTTGTGGATTCATCGGGGTATTGGGACTTGATGAATTGTAAACACTAGAAAACCTGCCCGATTGTCTATCCGCCCAAATCGCTCCTGTAGGATCAGCTTGCTCCTCATCGGTTTGGCATTCCGGAATATGTTGATGTGCTGGAATTTGATTCTCAAGTAACGTCACAGTTGATGTACCTCCTGCATGGCCAATCGTACGCGGCGTTAAACCAGGACCAGCACCTTGATGCATGGGTGCTCTACCCCGTAAATCAGGAAGCGCAAAGGTTGTTCTTCCATCGCCACCATATATCGTTCCGAAGATGGAGTATAACGCTGTATGCTGTGTAATACTCATGAGCTGACCGTTACAGAATGCCCAGCCTTTGGGTGCAAAATTTCCTGCAAATAATCGAATCTCACCTACATAAGCATCTGCCATATGATTCAATCCTCCTTAGTTTTGAGTTGGGAATATGCCCACAATTGCTATACAATAATTAATTACGTTATAAGGCTGCATGTTATTATGCGCTTGGCTTTGTCCTGCTGTAGACAATGCATTTCCGCTCATGATTGCATTAGTCTGAGGGCTATAAGCTTGCATTTGACCGGTGTTAGACCAGATGTTCCCATTAGCCGATACATTATTACCATTTTCAGAATTCGCACTTATCATATGCGTATGCTGAGGCATCTCTGGGACGGTTAAGGTGTGTGTTTCCTCTCCAGCACTTTCGCCAAACATAACTCCATTACCGCAATGCACTGGTGTTCTTCCTCTTAAATCGGGGACGGCAAACGTCGTAGTTCCATTACCGCCATAGGTTGTACCTAAAATTGCATACAACGCTTGATTCTGATTAATTTGGAGCTCTGCCCCGTTACATTGCATCCAACCTTGCGGGGCATAATTCATAGGAAATGCTCTGATTTCCCCCAAAAATGGTTCCGACATATCTATCTTCCTCCCTGATTTAATTTTGTTGAGGCCACAAGCCTTCTAGTGAAATAATATAATTCATTGGTAAATATGGCATCATATTCTCATGATACTGATCTCCTCCAACAATGGATACAGCTTGTGGATTCATCGTGCCGTTAGGAGCTTGTGTCGAATACTGCATAGCTCCGCTTGTAGCCCAGAAGGCGTTCGTGGGACTATTCGTTGTTCCAGCAGCGGATTGGGCTGACACAGCGTGCGTATGAGCCGGTAACTGATTCGAAGTTAATGTAACTGTTTCAGTTCCGCCCTTTTGACCTAAATTATACTGTGTTCCTGTCGTAGGATTTGGTCCCATATGTAAGGCCAACCGTCCTCTTAGATCAGGTAAAGCAAAAGTGGTCTGACCATCCCCACCGTAAGTAGTGCCAATCAGTGAAAACAATATCTCATGTTCTACAATATTAAGTAACTGCCCATTGCACAAGGCCCAGCCACTTGGCGCATAATTCCCGCCAAATATACGAATTTCCCCGATATATTGCTCCATAATCTTACTCCTTTCAATATATAACTATATAATTGACACTCCACTAGACAGTTCATCAAAGCCATCTAATAAAGCCTTCTTACAAAAATCTAGCATATCAATTCATCAAATTTAATGTATTTCTGCCTATTATTAAATTAACCGAATCTATGAAGGATAGCAATCACTTTACTGTAATTAATTGGTCATAAAAAGTCATGAATCCACATGTTCAGACATAAAAAAACAAGAGCCCGATGAAGGACTCTTGTTTTCTTTCATATAAACTTAATATTCTAGTGCTTTCTTTGCACAACTTCAAGACGGTTCAGCGCCTTTTGAAGTGCAAACTCAGCACGACGGAAGTCAATATCGCTCTGTTTCGTTTGAGCTAAGCGTGCTTCAGCCCGTTCTTTGGCTGCTTTAGCACGTTCAACGTCAATTTCTTCAGGAAGCTCAGCAGATTCTGCCAAGATGACTACCTTATCTTTTCGTACTTCTAGAAAACCACCGTTAACTGCAATGGTCTCAGAGCTATTGCTGCCAAGCTTAACAGTCACAGGTGCAACCTTTAGCGCAGTAACTAGAGGAATGTGATTAGGCAGAATCCCTAGCTCACCTTCAACCCCTTTAAGGCTAACCATGTTAACCTCTTTTTCGTATACTTTACGCTCAGGCGTAACGATTTCTAATAGCATGCTACTCAATTAAATTCCTCCCTTTGAGTTACAGCTAACTCTGTTTAGGGGTGATAGCGGATTAAAGTGTTTTTGCTTTTTCAACCGCTTCTTCAATCGTACCTACGTACATGAAAGCTGCTTCTGGAAGATTGTCATGCTTACCTTCCAAAATTTCTTTAAAGCTGCGAACTGTTTCTTTAACAGGCACGTATTTACCCGCGAAACCTGTAAACTGCTCCGCAACGTGGAATGGTTGAGACAAGAAACGCTCAATTCTTCTCGCGCGGTGTACTGTCAATTTATCTTCATCAGATAACTCGTCCATACCTAGGATGGCAATGATATCTTGAAGCTCTTTATAACGTTGAAGAATTTGTTTAACACCTTGGGCTACATCATAATGCTCTTGACCTACGACATCTGGGGACAGAATACGTGAGGAAGATGCAAGTGGATCAACCGCAGGGAAAATCCCTTTCTCGGAGATTTTACGCTCCAAGTTCGTCGTTGCATCCAAGTGAGCAAATGTAGTTGCTGGTGCTGGATCCGTGTAGTCATCCGCAGGAACGTAAATCGCTTGGATGGACGTAACGGAACCTTTCTTAGTTGAAGTAATACGCTCTTGAAGTTGACCCATCTCTGTAGCAAGCGTAGGCTGATAACCAACGGCAGATGGCATACGGCCAAGTAACGCGGAAACCTCAGAACCTGCTTGCGTGAAGCGGAAAATGTTATCAACGAACAGTAGAACGTCTTTACCTTCTTCATAACGATAGTGCTCAGCCATCGTCAAACCTGTCAAAGCAACGCGTAGACGTGCGCCTGGAGGCTCGTTCATTTGTCCGAAAACCATCGCTGTTTTACTAATAACGCCGGATTCGATCATCTCATGGTACAAGTCGTTACCTTCACGCGTTCTCTCACCAACACCCGCGAATACAGAAATACCGCCGTGCTCTTGAGCGATGTTATTGATTAACTCCTGAATTGTAACGGTTTTACCTACACCCGCACCGCCGAATAGACCGATTTTACCACCTTTAGCATATGGAGCGATCAAGTCGATAACTTTGATCCCTGTTTCCAAAATTTCTGCTTGTGTGGAAAGCTCGTCGAATGGAGGAGCTGCTTTATGGATTGGGCTAGTGATGGATTGATCAATGTCACCATTGTTATCAATCGGTTCACCCAAAACATTTAATACACGGCCAAGTACAGCTTGACCTACAGGTACCGTGATTGGTTTTCCTGTATCTACAACTTCGGTTCCACGTGTTAAACCATCTGTGCTGGACATCGCTACACAACGTGCTACGTTGTCGCCCAGATGAGTTGCAACTTCAACGGTTAAGTTGATGTCACGCTCACCGGAAGTTTGCGCTTTTTTCTCAATTTTAATCGCATTAAGGATTTCAGGCAGTTGTCCACGTTCGAATTCAATATCAACAACAGGACCCATGACCTGCAAAACGCGCCCTTTTCTCATCGTTTTCCCTCCTTCAGAAATTGAACTGTATCGTGTATATCATCCGTTCTTATATCCATTAGCTTTGAGCGTTCGCACCAGCAACGATCTCGGAAATTTCCTGAGTGATGGCTGCCTGACGCGCACGGTTGTATACCAATGTAAGCTTGGAGATCATTTCTGTCGCATTCTTCGTTGCGTTGCCCATTGCGTTCATCCTCGCACCGAACTCACTGGCTTTCGCTTCAAGAAGCGCACTGTAAATCAGCGTCTCCGCATATCTTGGAAGCAATACTTCCAGAACACCTTCCGCTGAAGGCTCGTACTCATAGTTTGCAGTAGGTCCAGATGCCCCCGCACTTACCTCCGTAAGCGGCAGGATTTGCTTCTGAACGGGTAATTGAGTAATCGGGTTAATGAACTCATTATAGACCAAATAGAGCTCATCAATTTGCCCTTCCTCAAAACTTCTAACTGCAGCCCGTGAGATCTCTTTAATATCAGCAAACTGCGGGGAATCCGACAGTCCTGTTACTTCTTGTGCAACAGCGATATTGCGTTTCTTAAAGAAATCACGGCCCTTACGTCCAATAACGAACACTGTATAATCATTTTCGGATTTATGTTTAGTACGAATCGTCTCCATCAAACTACGAAGCATATTCGCATTGTAACCCCCGGCCAAACCACGGTCGGATGAGATGACGAAATATCCCGTCTTCTTAATCTCTCTGCTTTCGAGCATCGGGTGTTTAATGCCTTTAGAACCTGCAGCAATATTGGAGATAACCTCTTTAATTTTATCCGAGTAAGGTCTGGATGCCTCTGCCGCCCGTTGAGAGCTTCTTAACCTTGAAGCAGCAACCATCTCCATTGCTTTAGTGATTTGCTTCGTATTCTGTATCCCTTTGATTTGACGCTTTATATCGCGCATACCTTTAGCCATGCCTGTTCACCACCTTCAAGCTTGCGACGTAAGCAAGCGGCTTCGTAGAAATTCTCATGTATTAATTAGAAACAGCAAATGTTTTCAGGAACTTCTCAATTGCAGCCACTAACGCTTTTTCATTATCAGCTGTAATTTCTTTTGTTTCCACAATGCTGCTTAGGATTTCTGGTTGATTGGAATCAAGGTACGCCAAGAACTCTTTCTCAAAGCGCAGCACATCTCCAACTGGAATGTTGTCCAAGAATCCTTTAACTGCTGTATAGATACTAACAACCTGTTTCTCAACCGGCATCGGTTGGTTAACACCTTGTTTAAGAATTTCAACTGTACGTTGTCCACGCGTTAGGCGAGCTTGTGTGGATTTATCAAGGTCAGATCCGAACTGTGCGAACGCTGCAAGTTCACGATACTGTGCAAGGTCCAAACGCAGGGAACCTGCAATTTTCTTCATCGCCTTAATCTGAGCCGAACCCCCGACACGGGATACGGAAATACCAACGTTAATCGCTGGACGTTGACCCGCATAGAACAAGTCTGCTTCTAGGAAGATCTGTCCATCTGTGATGGAGATAACGTTCGTAGGAATATAAGCCGATACGTCAGATGCTTGTGTCTCGATGAAAGGAAGCGCCGTTAAGGAACCGCCGCCAAGCTCATCAGAAAGCTTCGCCGCTCTCTCTAATAGACGGGAGTGCAAGTAGAAAACATCCCCTGGATAAGCCTCACGGCCTGGAGGGCGTTTCAATAGCAAGGAAAGCTCACGATAAGCGGATGCTTGCTTCGTCAAGTCATCATAAATGACTAGAACGTGCTTACCTTGGTACATGAAGTGCTCACCCATGGAGCAACCAGAGTATGGAGCCAAGAACAACAACGGAGCCGGCTCGGAAGCACTTGCTGTAACAACGATAGTATAGTCTAACGCACCGTTACGACGAAGTGTCTCAACGACGTTTGCAACTGTGGATTGTTTCTGTCCAATCGCTACATAGATACAGATCATGCCGTTACCTTTTTGGTTGATGATTGTATCAATAGCAATGGCTGTTTTACCTGTTTGACGGTCCCCGATGATCAACTCACGTTGTCCGCGGCCGATTGGAACCATGGAGTCAATCGCTTTGATCCCTGTTTGCATAGGCTCATGAACGGATTTACGATCAATAACGCCTGGTGCAGGGGATTCAATAGGACGATACTCTGTTGTTTCAATAGGTCCTTTGCCATCAACCGGCAAACCTAATGGATTAACTACGCGGCCAAGTAATGCGTCCCCAACAGGAACCTCCATAATACGGCCTGTACGTTTTACTTGATCACCTTCGCGGATGTCAGTGTAAGGTCCCAAAATAATGATACCTACATTGTCTTCCTCGAGGTTTTGAGCCATACCCATGACCCCGTTAGAGAACTCTAACAATTCTCCGGCCATGACGTTCTCAAGTCCGTGTGCGCGTGCGATACCGTCACCCACCTGAATAACTGTACCTACATCGACCACTTGAATTTCAGTTTTATATTGCTCAATCTGCTGCTTAATCAGCGTGCTGATTTCTTCAGGTCTGATACTCAATGAACCTCACCCCTATCTACATTGCTTGAGTTTGTTTTAATAATTGTTCCATCTTGGACAATTTGCCCGCGATGCTTCCATCATATAAACGGTCGCCAATACGTACTTGGATCCCGCCAATTAACTTCGGTTCAACAACTTGTTCGATCCGAATTTTCTTGTTCAACAGCTTGGAGAATTGAGCAGCAACCTGCTCGCTCTCTTTATCAGACAAAGGCTTTGCAGAATAGACTGTTGCATCAGCTAAGCCTAGAGCTTCGTTAGACAGCTTGACATAATCGTTATGCAAATCGCCTAAAAGATCTTGACGGCCTTTTTCCAACATTAATCCAATCGTGTTATAAACGATGTCTGACAGATTACCTTTAAAAGCATCCTTCAGAACCGATATTTTCTTGGCTAAATCAATGTTCGGAAAGTTTAGAAAATGAGTAAGCTCCGGATTCGCTTCAATGGTCTGCGCGATTAGCTTTAGCTGCTCTTCGACTTCAGACACGACAGACTTCTCTGCTGCCAGCTCGAACAGCGCTTTTGCGTATCTTTTGGAGACTACTGTATCGCGGCTCATGATTTATTCCCTACTTCTTTCAAGTATTGATTCACAATTTCTTCTTGAGATTTCTCATCTAATTGCTTCTCAATAATTTTGGATGCGATCATTACGGACATTCCGCTAACTTGGTTGCGTAACGCATTAATCGCCTTATTCTTCTCGCTCTCGATATCCTTAGTCGCCTCATCTTTAAGGCGAGAAGCCTCGGATTTAGCTTGTGCTAAGATGTCATCTGCTTGCTTGGAGCTTGTCACTCTAGCTTGCTCGATAATATCATAAGCTTCTTTGCGAGCTTGCTCTAATGCTTGCTTCTGCTCTTCCAGATGTTTAGAAGCTTCTGCACGGCTGGTTTCAGCGCTGGAAATTTGCTCTTGCACTTGCTTGCGGCGTTCTTCCATAATGCCGAATAGCGGTCCAAACGCGTATTTGCTTAACAACCAGTACAGAATCAAAAATGCGATTATCGCATATAAAAACGACGGCAAATAAAGTTCCACTCCATGTCACTCCTTTCAGTTTCTGCTGCTAACATCGGTTAGCTTCATTCAAAACGAAGGCGAAGATGGCTCAGGCCTTCCCCGCCAAACCGAAATATTTAAGCTTACGCACCGAAGAACAACAAGAAACCAAGAACAACACCGATGATAGGCACAACCTCTACGATACCAACCCCGATAAACATGGTTGTTTGCAATGTACCGCGAAGCTCAGGCTGACGGGAGATCCCTTCAACTGTTTTACTAACGATCATACCATTACCGATACCTGCACCAAGTGCACCTAGACCAATTGCTAAAGCTGCTGCTAAAAATTCCATTTGTAACTTCCTCCTCAATTTTCACTGTTTTTTAAGTTAATATATACAATCTTTAATAATTAGGATGAACAAGCCGCTGCCTGCTTCCATTATTAATGTTCCTCATGTACGGTAGCCTGAGCAATGTAAACCATCGTAAGAATGGTAAACAAGAAGGCTTGGATGGCGCCTACGAAAATACTAAAACCTTGCCACACAGCTAGCAGCGGAATTCCGATAAAGCCCATCATCAAAATGGTGGAGATCAGAACTTCGCCCGCAAAAATGTTAGCGTATAGACGTAAGCCAAGTGTTAGTGGCTTAGAGATTTCCTTCAAGATGTTAAGCGGGAAGAAAATCGGAAAGGGTTCAAAGTAATGCTTCAGATAATGCTTCGTATTGTTCTTCAACCCTAAGAAATGCGCTAAGAATATAACGATCGCCGCTAAACCAAAGGTTACGTTGACATCAGCCGTAGGCGATTTCCACCAGGCTACATGTGCGTGACCATCGTGCTCTTGGACCGCAGCCTCAGACACAATCGTTGATCCTAACAATTCAAACTCATGATGATGCTCAGTAACGATACCAAATGGAAGGCCCAGCAAGTTTGCAACAAAGATAAATAGAATCAATGTTAAGCCTAAAGAAACATAGTTCTTTGCTTTACTTAGAGGCATCGTACTAGCAATTGTATTATGGACGAATTCAACGACCCATTCCATAAAATTCTGAAGTTTGGAAGGATTATCAACGGAAAGATTTCTGACAGCCAACCTCGCCAAAATAAACACAATTAACGCAGATACAGTAATCGCTATAAATGTTGATAGATCGATGGGAAGGCCACCGATGTTTATCACCGGAAAAATATGCATGTAATCATTTCACCCCTTTCCGCTTCCAGGTTGATTGCGATAAATAGCAATAAAAAAAACAAGGAACTGCACATAAAAACAACCGATAATGGTGGAAACAAGATTAAAGTGCTGTTCAAATCGATAAGCCACCATCGCAGCAAGCAGAACCATTGCAATCCGACTAGCTAGTCCAAGATTGACTCGTTGCTGTCCCTTAGATTCAAGCAAATGGCCTAACATATCGATTCTCCGTCGCAATAACAGCGCGTTCACGCAGCTAGCGGCCATGCCAAGAAGCAAGCCAGCGACAATGGTTTTCCAAGGAGGGTACAGGAGCCATATAAAAATGCCCGCAGACATCGTCAAAAGAAGTGCTCTTGTAGCCGTTCTCATGATCTCATTCATTGGTTTCACCCAGTACTTTCTTCAATAGAAGAACAACTGACACGATACCAACGGCCAAACCGCCGATGACACCTCCAGCAACCCAAGCCTCAGAGTGACCTAATCGGTTGCCTGCGAAGGAACCGATCCAATATCCGATGATCGTACATATCGCAACTTCAAATCCCATTACACCCATTAAGGCTGCTGCACGCCATGGATTGTCTCCCTTTTTCTGGTGAGTCAGAGTCCTCTCCTCCTATAAATCCTAGTATATTTTAACGAAGTAAAGTGAGGTTTGTCAATTCATACAAATTTAAACATTCAGTGAACACTTCCGTACAAAATCCAGATGTATCAACGGTCTCAAGCCCCTTCAAACCGTACAGTTGCACTGTTTACTGTAGGAATGTGATGTACGTCACATACAATTTCTGAAACAGCCCCTTTTTCATTGTTCAATATTTTGTCACTATTTCCGCGGTTTAAATGTCTCGGGCCGTTCACCTTTTCCGAAATGATGTAAGATCGCCTTGGCAATTCGTTGTGATGCTTGGCCGTCACCATACGGATTTGCAGATTTGCTCATCGCTTCATAAAGCAACTGATCGGTAAGCAATGCCCAGGTCCGCTCGTATAGATCCGTTTCGTTCGTTCCAACTAATTCCAGGGTGCCCGCTTCAATGCCCTCGGGGCGTTCTGTCGTATCCCTAAGCACTAATACCGGAACACCATACGATGGAGCTTCCTCTTGTAAGCCCCCTGAATCCGTCAGAATTAAATGAGTGTATGGGTAGAAATTATGCAGATCAACCACATCTAAGGGCTCAATTAACTGTATACGTTCATGTCCGCCCAACAGCTCGTAAGCTGGCTCCTTAACAGCTGGGCTTGGGTGTACGGGATACACAATGGCTACATCTTCAAACTCATCTGCGATTTTCCGCACCGCTCTGAAAATTTGACGATGAGGCTCCCCTTGAGATTCACGGCGATGAGCGGTCATGAGGATCAACCGCTTTCCCTTGGCCCAATCCAAGACAGGATGGCTGAAGTCGGATTTAACCGTATATTGGAATACGTCTGTAATCGTATTGCCTGTGATATAAATTGAATCTTCTGCTTTATTCTCTTTACGCAAATTCCCAGCAGACCAATCCGTTGGCGCGAAATGCAGATCAGCCAGTACACCTGTTAACTGCCTGTTCATCTCTTCCGGATAAGGCGACAGCTTGTTCCACGTTCTTAATCCCGCTTCCACATGCCCCACTTTAATTTGTTTCAGGAACGCTGCATAACTGGCTAAAAATGTCGTAAGTGTATCGCCATGCACCAAAATCAAATCAGGACGGGCTTGCTCTAATATGGGGTCCAACCCTTCGAGCACTCTCACCGTAATTTCATTTAAGGTTTGTTTCGGTTTCATTACGTTCAGGTCATAATCCGGTTTAATATCAAATACTTGAAGCACCTGATCCAGCATCTCCCGATGCTGCGCAGTCACGCAAACTATAGATTCAATGTGCTCTTGATGCTTCTGAAGCTCCAAGATTAGTGGCGCCATCTTGATCGCCTCGGGACGTACACCAAAAATAGTCATTACTTTTATTTTAGTCATATGTATCTCTCCTAAACATCTTCTAGGCTTCTACTTCGTTCCGAACAAACGGTCTCCGGCATCACCCAAACCAGGCACAATATAGCCGTGCTCATTCAGATAATCATCAATCGCTGCCACGTAGATATCCACGTCAGGGTGAGCTTCCTCTACTGCTTTTACACCTTCTGGCGCTGCAATGAGGCACATTAATTTTATTTGAGTGCAATTACGATTCTTCAGAACTTGGATGGCCGCATTAGCTGAACCGCCAGTTGCCAGCATCGGATCGATCACTATCAGTTCTCGCTGCTGCACATCCGTCGGAAGCTTAACATAGTATTCAACAGGCTGCAGCGTTTCTGGATCACGGTATAAGCCGATATGCCCTACTTTGGCAGTGGGATGTAATTTTAAGATACCGTCAACCATACCTAGTCCCGCTCTGAGAATAGGAATTAACCCTAGCATACGCCCCGATATGACTTTGCATTCGGCATCCTGAACAGGCGTTCTCACGGTTACTTTCTCGAGCGACAACTCCCTTGTAATTTCATAAGCCATCAACATGGCAACCTCATCAACTAACTGGCGAAAATCTTTGGTTTTTGTGGTCTCGTCACGAATATACGTTAATTTATGCTGGATTAAAGGATGATCACATACGACTACTTTGCCCATTATGTCCCTCCGAACCTCAATTGTGAATTCTAATCTTTACAAACTCCGTTCATTATAACATTCTGACTTTCGACTTGCATTAAACTTTATGACCTATACAGTCTATGCAAATTTATAGAGAATGAATTAACAATATAACAAAGCTCAATTGAAAGGAAAGAGTACAATGGAATCTGGGCACGCGGCCAACGGGAACAAGTTTTGGGACTGGGGAGCTGAGCCAGAAAAAGTATAACCAAATTAGTATTGCAAAACAAAGCATCAAAACGTCATATACAACAAAGGGGCTGTCCAAAAAGTCAGTGTAAACTGACCTTTGGCGGCCCCTGTCCCATATT
>CAYUSG010000012.1:34032-41842 GCA_964447355.1 uncultured Paenibacillaceae bacterium | reverse complement strand
GACAGTTACATGGCGAATCCTGAGAGCTATACGTTAAAACAAGAGTGGCTGGATGAAATTCATAAGGCGGCTAATCGTCCGTTAAATACGGGCTTTTTCTTCAGTGAACCCGGACATGAAGAGCATATCTTTGTTCCTGAGGATAAGCCGTCCGAATATGATTTTGCAGGCTTAGTAGAAGCCTATGATGAGGCTTCCCAGATCGCAACGATCCAGCAGCGTAATCACTTCAAGCCGGGTCAAGAGGTTGAATTCTTCGGTCCTGGCGGCACTTTCTTCAAGCAGGTTGTTGAGACGATTTGGGATGAAGAAGGAAACGTGCTTGATGCTGCCCGACATCCACTGCAGAAAGTCAAGATGAAGGTTGCCGCGCCAGTTCGTCCGTTTGATATGATGCGTAAACGTACCGTACAAGCTTCAAAAACAAAAAAATAAACCGATAAATGAACCAATTTCATAATGCGCTATGGAGCAATATCAACCGCAATATATTGAATATTCAGTTTGAAATGAATCTATATATTACGATGAGGTGTGCTATTTTGCTAATTATGAAATGAATTCAAATCCCCCCGGAATTTTAATTTCGGGGGTTATTTTTTGTTGGAAAATGTAGCTTTTGAAAGGACTTAGGCGATCATTGTCGAATATACAGTACAATAGACGTACCATTGTTCTCCGATGGTCAATAATTGAAAGGATGGTTCCACCCAAATAACAAGTTAGGAAGTGATGATGATGGGGAAGTTGAAGCAATTATTAGCTAAAGTGACACAAACGTTCAAAGCGATCCCCGGTTCGCCCCAAATGAGTGACAGGCAAGCATCTCCTGCAGCAGCTAGTACGAGTGCAATAGGCGGGGGAGGACTTAAGACCGTTGGAGTAAAACTGTTTATCATTTTCTTTGTTTGTATTGTATTTTTCGTTTTTGTCTCGGGTTTCATTTCATATTCGGTCTCTAAAGGTATCATTGAGGATAAAATTGCTGGGGCTGCGGAAACCACTATGATTCTCACCAGTGACAAGATTGATTTGATGATGCAGAATTTTGAATCCGTTTCCGTCAGGCTGATTGCTGATTCGGAGTTTCAATCACAATTATCACTGATTGGATCACCCAGTTTGACTACATATGAGCGCATGCTGCATGTAGATTCAATCCAAGGCACATTGGATGAAACATCATTTGCGAATGATATGTTTTATTCCATTCATTTAATACCGTTAAAAGAATCTTTGCCGTATTTATCAACAAGCAGAGGGAATTTAGGTGATTTTGACTACAACTCCGACTGGTTCCAAGCGATTATGGAAGCCGATGGGAAAACCGTTTGGCTGCCTACTCAATTAAATGGGTACATTGGTGAAACCACTGAGCCAGTATTTGCTATGGGTAGAGCGATGCGTGGGGCGCTACTTGGCAGTGTCGAATATGTGTTATTGTTCGAAATTAAGCTAGAAGCTATAAATGAACTCGTTGCGAATGCCAAAATGAGCGACAATTCTGTGGTGAGAATATTAAGTCAGGATGGCACGATCCAGTATTCACCTCATTCAGATGAACTTCTGACTTCTACTAACATTGAATTTAAAACAGCCGATGGGAAAAATTCCAATCATTTCAATACAGTAGATCGAAATGGCGAGGAAGTTATTGCGGCTTATCAGCATTCGCCATATATGAATTGGAATGTGCTTAGTCTCTCGCCAACAAAGGATTTCATTCAAGAGACAAAGCAGATCCAGAATTGGACCTATGGGATTGCAGCTGTTGCAGCTATATTAGCGGTGATTATCGGTTACTTCCTAGCTAATTTCATAGGGAATCCGCTAAGACAATTACGTGATCTGATGAATGAAGGAGCACGGGGTAATTTATCAGTACGCACGACGATCAAATCTCAGGACGAGATTGGACAGGTTGGCGCCAGCTTTAACCAAATGATGGAGCAAATTATGCTCTTGGTACAGCAAACGAATCGTTCCGCCCAAGACGTGTTGGATACGGCCGCTGAGCTGTCGAATGCCTCCAAGCAGACCTCTGTCTCTGCCAAGGAAATATCGATTGCAACGGAGCAGATTGCTAATGGTGCAAGTACCTTAGCGATTGATGCAGAGAGAGGTAACGAATTAACGATGCAGATGGGTGCAAAACTGAAAAATGTGATCAGTTCAAATGTGGATATGGGCGATTCCGCTTCTGAAGTCCGTACGGTTAGTGAACAGGGCACCAATTTTATGAATGAATTAATTACGAAAACGAATGTCACTGAAGAAATGACTCGTAATATGGTAGAGAAAGTAGATAAGTTGAAGGACAGTACGTCCTCCATCCGAAAAATTCTTGATCTATTGAATGGGATTACAAAGCAAACTAATATTCTGTCTCTAAATGCAACGATAGAAGCTGCTAGAGCAGGCGCGGCTGGTAAAGGGTTCATGGTTGTAGCTGACGAGATCCGTAAGCTTGCAGATCAATCCAAGGAATCCATCGATGTGGTCGGAGAGATTGTAGAAACGATTCAGGCTGAAATTGATGAAACAGTTGGCGTTTTGTCAGAGGCTTATCCCATCTTTAAGGAACAGATTTTCGCTGTGAAGGAAACGGATCAGATCTTTAAGCAGGTTCAAACGCATATGGGCGGTTTTGTAAGTAAGCTGGATGAAGTGACGGATTCAATACAACAGCTTGAACAATCTCAGTCTGTATTATCCGAAGCTATGTCGAACGTAAGCGCCGTTTCAGAGGAATCGTCTGCGACATCTGAGGAGGTCGCATCGCTCAGCTCTCAACAGTTGACGGTCAGTGAGGATTTGGTTGGGTTAGCGAATAAACTAGAAACTTTATCTAACGCTTTGAAAGAATCTTTAGCTCGTTTCCATACGTAGCGTATAATGGACAGTCCGCGATAGTGCGGACTGTTTTTTCTATGATTTGGCAAGACTGTTACTACACTTTAATTCGTGAAAACAGTATAGAAGGTGTAGTATGAGAAAACGACGGATGTTTTATATTTTAATAAGTATCACATTGTTAAGTATGGTGTTTGCAGGCCGGTTATTCTGGCTTCAAATCGTATCACATACGTCTATGGTAACGCATTCGGTTGTGCAGAGGCAGAAGGGGATCGTACTGGACAGCGGCAGGGGGCATTTTGTAGATCGATATGGAAAGCCATTAACAGGTTTTCGTTATCATACGTTAATCCTGTTCCCTGTCCATGTTGATTTCCGAGGAAATAATACGCGGCTTAAACCATTAGCAGCTGTTTTGAATGTGCCCGTAGAGGAAATTGCTAATCAGCTTCATACCATTCACGAGCCGATGATTTGGAAACACCCGCAAATGAATGCGCCTCAGCAGCTCAATGAGGAACAGGTCATGGCGATTGATGCGATGAATCTTCCTTTTGTCCAGACTGTATCATTGGTAAGACGTTATGATGATCAGGGTTTAGCCAGACATTTAATCGGTTATATCTCGGAGCATCCCGAACGAATTGAGCAGCTAAAACAGTCATACAAACAGCTTGATGTGAATAGTCGGATCGGTGCAGCAGGATTAGAGAAGACGCTGGATCGTTATTTAACAGGGATAGGTCCAACAACCTTATCTTTATATACGGATGCGCAGCAAAGGCCGATTAAAGGACTAGGCTATAGAATGACGGACGTAGACAACCCGTTTTATCCCGTAAAAGTAGAAACAACTCTGGATCAAAGCCTACAGCTGTCTATAGAGCAGGCCATGGATAAGCTAGGGGTGAACTCAGGTGCAGTTGTAGTTTTAGATACGGAGCATTCTAATGTGCTGGCGATGGCAAGCAGACCGCAATTTGACCCTGCTGACATTAATCCAAGCGCAGCCAATTGGAATAATCAGGCGATGATGTCTGCAGCTCCGGGCTCGGTCTATAAATTGTTGATTGCAGCGGTTGCTTTGGAGGAGAAGCATGTTGATTTAGATGAGACGTTCTTCTGCGGCGGTTCATATGGGAAGTTTGGTTTCTCCTGCTGGAAGGAAGGAGGGCATGGGCATCTGAGCTTCGAGGAGGCTTTTGCTCAATCCTGCAATATCGCATTTGCCCAAATTGCGCTCCGACTAGATCCTAATACGTTGGAACAGTATGCTTCTAAGCTTGGGCTACTAGAACCAGTGGGTTGGTCAGATCAACCAGGCCATGGTTCATCAACAAAATGGGCACAGCTTGATAACGAGCATGCGGGCCAATTGTTTGCACCAGGCACACCGAGAACAGATGAAGGCGTATTAATTCAAACGGCTATCGGACAACGGGATGTTAGAATAAGTCCATTGCAGGCTGCTAATTTCATTAACACATTACTGCATGGTGGTGTTGTTAGTGCCGTAAAGGTAATAGAAGCTATTAAGTATGAGAATGGTAGCATATGGGTCGACTTCGATTCTCAGGTTATTCGTGAAGATATAAAGCTCTCAAGGGCAACAATTCAAACGTTGCGTCGCTTTATGGAGAAGGTGGTTGAAAGTGGGACGGGACAGTTATTACAGCAAGCTGCATGGCCTGTGGCTGGTAAATCAGGCACAGCTCAAGTAGAATCCAAGGGATCCGATTATATTAACCAGTGGTTTGTAGGGTATGCTCCTGCATCACAGCCTCAATATAGTATCGCTGTTCTGGTTAGTCGTCAGGAGGAATCGGCTCAGCCCTTAGCCATACCCTTATTCAAAGAAGTGGTCAATGTGCTTGAGAAGCAGTCAGACGGCTCCTAAACCGTGAAAACGGCCTTATAAAGAGATTGAATCGTTCTTAGGTTTACCCTATGATGAATAGTAGGTGTATGGACCGAGTTGACGTATACAATCCATAGGATTTATTTCTTTTAAGGGGACGTAGAGTGTATTACAGAATTGAGGACCTATATTTTAAGTTTGCAGTTTGGATCTGTACTTTATTAGTAGTAGGGTTGGCAGGATCTGGGATCGTATCAGGTCTGGGGATATGGATCGATATTAGTGTCAGTGCATTGTTGGGATGGTGTGGACTTGCTGTTATAAGTCATACCATCTCTTGGCTTTGTATGAAACTCTTTAAACGTCACTGGCGAAGAGTAAGTATGCTGATAGCTGTACTGACTGTTTATTATGTGACGCTGGATCATCTTTATTTGGGTAATTCATCGCTAGTGTTGGGATTCACTTTGCTGCTTGCTTTTATTGCTATTGGCACGGGGTGTGCCATGGACTTAGCTGTTCGCAAAGGGCCGGGCTCTCCCCAAGGAGTAGTTTCAAGTGTTCTCCTTCTATTCGGTTGGTCCTATTTGATCTTTGTGATTGTTATGCCGGGCTGGGATCAACTTCCTCGTCTGGCTATTCATCCTGAGCTTGATAGAGACTGTTATGTTCTAGATGCAGAGGACCCTGCTAAACCAGGAACCTTTACTTTTCAATACTTTACTTATGGCAGCGGTAATGATAAGCATCGCGCTGAATTCGGTCATAAAGTTGACATTGCGTCTCCAAGTGTTGATGGTTCAACCTGGGTTTCGGGCTGGGGTAAGGCTAGGACCTGGTTTTGGGGATTTGATTCAACAAAGTTACCGCTGAATGGCAGGTTATGGCTGCCGGAAAGTGAAGCAGCTGTTCCGCTTGTGTTCATTGTCCATGGCAATCATGCGTCAGAGGATTTCTCGGATGAGGGTTACGGCTACTTAGGACGATTATTGGCGAGCAAAGGTTACGCCGTTGTATCAATTGATGAGAATTTCTTGAATTCCTCTTGGTCTGGCAGCTTAGAGGACGATATGGCTGGAAGATATCAGTTGATTATCGAACACCTTAAGCTGCTTGATAGGTGGAGCCAGCAGCCTAATCATAAGCTATTTGGAAAAATAGATGTAAGCCGGACGATCCTTATAGGGCATTCTCGCGGCGGAGAGGCCATCGTTAGAGCAGCGGCGATGCTTCAAGATCACCCAATCAAAGAGAGCAACATTAACATTAAAGGATTAGCAGCCATAGCGCCAACTGATATGGAGTTTTCAAAGGGACTTGATCCAGCAGGGATTCATTATTTTGTCATGCATGGTTCGTTCGATGGCGATGTATCAGCCTTCAAAGGGCAGCGGCAATATGATCGCATTAACTTACCCAGAGGCAGTGAAGCGTTTAAGTCATCACTGTATATACAAGGTGCTAACCATGGACAATTTAATACGACTTGGGGCAAGTGGGATGTCGCTTTATCTGCCGGCCTTTTACTTAATCGTGAGGGGATGTTGGAGGCAGATGATCAGAGGCGAATAGCCGAGGTTTATATATCGGCCTTTGTCGATGCCGTTGTAGATAAACAGTCTAAATACATTCCGCTGTTCCAAAATTATCTTTATGCTCTGCCATGGCTGCCAGAGACGGTGTATGTGAATCAATACCTGGATTCGGATGTTTTGATTTTTGAGGATTTTGACCATGTGCAAGAGGTAGATCAGCTGGATACGATGAAGGGGAAGCATCTTAAAGAGATGGACGTCATTGAAGTTTATCTGCGTGACGAATATTCCATGTATAACGATGCATTAAAGCTTGCGTGGGATCAAGCCAAAGCATCGATTCGTTATGAATTCCATTCACCTTTAGATGTGTCACAGTATGCAGGCCGTCCAAGCGCAGCATTGTTCATGTCAATATCCGATCAAAGTGCTTCAATTTGCAAGGCAGTACAGACGGGTGAATGTTTGGATTTCTCAGTAATATTAGAGGATGTAGAAGGTAAGGAGGCAGTGTTTAGTGCGAGCCAAGTGCTGCCGGCAGCTCCTGCATTACATACGAAATTCACAAAATTTAATGTGTTAGACAGGTATTTTAAAAATGGCCGGTACGAGCAATCAGCTGACACCGTATTTCAAACGTATCGAATACCAATTAAATGGATAGCAGGAGATGAATCGGGTATTGATCTCTCCCAATTAAAGGCGATACGCATGGATTGGAATCCACAGCTAAAAGGCCAAGTCCTAGTTGATCAAATCGGACTAGACCGTTAAATTTACACTAGTCAAGGATTGGGGAGGTCAGAAGTATCGCACTTCTTATAACATCGGAGAGTATAAGTTTCTTGTTGTACGGTACAGGAGTCTACGCCCTTTTTTAGCTGGCGGCATACACTGTGAGAAAAAGGAGGGAGCAGCTGTGATGCGCGATCCTGAACGCTTCTTTCAAACGATTAATACCGGGTTGGATGATGTGCTTTATACCATGGATAAAGTTCAGTCTATATATCATTCAGTCCAGAAGATGTCTCCCATGGTCAAACAAATGCTGAATTCACTCCGAGAGATGGAGGCCTTTCAACAAGGGATGAGTGAGCAAGCAGAGACGCGAAGTAAAGCTCAAGCTTCACAAGCAAGGCCAAAGTACAAACGGCGTAGAAAAACATTCTAGTTTAAAGTTGAAGGGGGTATCCAGAAAGTCGTATTAGCGACTTTTGGATACCCCTCAAATAGTTCAAAACCCTGATATATATAACACAAAAAGCGACTGCAAGTCGCTTTAAGGAGTGTTGCTATATGTATGTTGGAATCTAGCTTACAGCAGCAAGTTCCTTAACAACTTGGTTAACAGATGAGCGTTGCTTCCATATAAAACTAAGCATTTCCTCTTCTGTTAAGAAGGTTTCCTCAGGGTCACAATATTGCTCGCCTTTCCCGTGAATGCTCCAGCTGCCGTCTGGATAATGCATTAAAGTCCATTGGCCGTTTCTTTCTTTGTCCGATATTACAAAGTAATACTTGTTACCTACATCATCTTTGATGGAAAATTCGGTAAAATGGT
>CAYUSG010000012.1:20615-34022 GCA_964447355.1 uncultured Paenibacillaceae bacterium | reverse complement strand
TTGCTTCTTTTTTGCTTTTGATCAAATTCATGGATGACCACTCCTTAAGTTAATATATTTCTTCCTCTTATTTTACTAGGAGTTGGCTGGAAAAAACAATATTTGGCAGAAAAAAATATGAAAAATCTAGTGATTATTCAAGGTTTAAGCTAGGTTGAATACGATTATAGCAAAAATATGGTACTATAATCATAGTTTTGATGACGTATTTATATAGCGGAGGAATTAACATGAAGCTGTTAGAGTTGTTAGAAGAGTCTAAAATAGTGGTCATTGTAAGGGGAATTCGGCCAGCAGAAGCAGGTCCGCTTGCAGAGGCTTTAGTCCAAGGCGGGATTCGGTTTATCGAAGTGACGATGAACACTGAAGGAGCACTTCATATGATATCGAGCTGGAAGGAGCGTTTCGGGGACAAGCTGAAAGTAGGCGCGGGCACAGTTCTGAATCAAGCGGCTGCGAAAGAAGCTTTGAAGGCTGGAGCGGAGTACCTGATTTCTCCCATCTTAGATGAGGCCATGATTGATTATGGGAAGTCTCAAGGTATTGAAGTATTCCCGGGAACTATGACGCCTACAGAAATGGTTCGTGCGGTACAGGCTGGAGCAAATGTTGTTAAGGTGTTTCCAACGGGTGTGCTTGGTTCTGCCTTCATTAAAGAACTTCAGGGTCCACTGGGTCACATTCCTATGATGGCTTCGGGCGGGGTTACCCTGGATAACTTGGAACAATTCCTAGATTCCGGATGCTTCGCATTAGGGATGGGCAGCAGCTTAGTTCGAAGGGACCTTATTCAATCAGGACAATACGCTGCTATTACTGAAATTTCTAAACTTTTCACTGAAAAAATAGTAGCAAATTCCCATAAAAACCGATAAATTGCATCAAAAATCCTGAAATATATGATATAATTTTGGTTGTAAAGCGATTACAATAGTTACAGATGTACAATCTTCGATGGTTCAATAGTCTTGATTGTGAGTGCCAGGGGGAGATGGACGTGAATTCTGAACAGAGCCAAAATAATCATTTATTTGAGCAGGAGTTAAATGTACTTTCCGCAGCAAAACAACTGCTGGAGCAGGATGAGCTGAAGCCCGAAGTGCTGCGAGAGGGGTTACAATCGTTGATTCAACAATATGATAAATTGCTATGGGTGACCCGGAAGATATTCTCCATTAGCGATTTACAGGGCAATCTGGCTAAAAAGTACGAAATGGAATTAAACCATCTGCTTGATCACGCCAGTCAAGGCTTTCTCAGTTTTGGCAGCGATTTATTTGTACAGAAGCAGTACAGCGCTGAATGTAAACGAATATTTGGCGGACCTATTCATCAAGAGTTTGTGCCCATGCTGCTCTGGCAGGGGGATGAGCGTTTTATATATCAGCCGCTGTTAAAGGAATTGTTTACAGCAGAGACCTCTGAGGAGCGCGAGGCTGTAATAGAGAAGCTGCCTTCAATGATTACAATTCGCAACAAATTTATTCATGCAGCATATAAGCCGCTGCTCAATACGGTTAGTAATGACAGTGAGCAGATGAAAGTTATGCTAATTCTTACGGATGTTACCGAACGGATAAGCGAAACCCCCTGATCCTCTTTAAGTGGGAAGGGGGTTCTTGTGTGTCTTATAAAGTTATACACCTGTGCGCCTGCGTTGATTATTAGGTTTTTTAGTCAACTGGCTTTTCATTTTATATTGCTGCTGGTCGTTACCTGCAAATCCTTTGTTTTTGTTTTGCATTTCTTTTTGCTTGGCCAGCTTTTGTTTGACAGCCTCTTGCAGGCTTATTTTTTTACGTTCTGGCAACGCAGGTTCAGGTTGTCCTTGAAGGTCGTCTGACATAGGGTATCATCCTTTGATTTTGAATTTGTGCTGCATGACATTATCATACTTAATTTTACCACTGATGTCAGTATGAAATTCATTGATGGAGGGTCATTCTATACATTAACAGCTTTGAAATTATGGTGATTGGAAGGATATAAGCATGAATATAACAAAGCATTGGGGATTGATACTGTCCTTAGCGATTCCCTCTATCGTTTCGTTTGCAATGATGACTCTTTCGGGTACGCTTAATTTAATTATTGTTGGTCAATTAGGCGCTACAGTGATTGCGATTGTAGGTGTGTCCAACATTATTATGTATAACGCATGGGCTATCTTCTCTGGAATCGGTCATACGGTTAATTATTTGGTTGCTCAGAACTATGGTGCTAATACGATGAAAAAAGGGATCGAACGCACCTATATCGCCCTTTATGTTACAACGATTATGGCAGTGCTAATAGTCATCATAGGGCTGTTCTTTGCCCGAGATATCCTCCAATTGATCGGAGGAGAAGCCTCTCAAGGACTCACTGCGGGTGAAACGTATTTAACGATTCGCTTCTACGCCATGGGCTGCGGTATTCTGAATTTCGTGTTCCATGGATTCTTTCGAGGTATAGGCGATACCAAGACACCGATGGTGTTATCATTATTATCTAATATTCTAATGGTTTTCTTTACTTACGCTTGGACCTACGGACATTTTGGCTTTGAGGCCTATGGACTTACGGGCGCGGGCTGGGCTTTCTTCTTAGGCGAGGCGGTGGGTCTCTTAGGGTGTTTATATGCTTATTTTATCCGACTGAATCCCATTTATCATACACGCGCTAAAGTATCAATAAACAAATCGGAAGCCAAGCTGATTTTACAAGAAAGCGGAAAGCTTGGAGTTCAAGAATTTTCGTTGAGCGCATCTATGTTGATTTTTACTATGTTTGTAGCACAATTAGGTGAAGTGGCGCTTGCAGCCAACGAAGTAGCGTTAAATGTTATGTCAATAGGATTTATGCCAGCCTTTGCTTTTGGTGCGACAGCTACCATCTTAGTAGGGCAGCGTATTGGTCAAGGGAAAGCGCTTGAAGCACGTCGATTAGGTACAGACACTGCTGTTTTAGGTACGATTTTCCTCTTGGTTGTAGGGACTATTGAATTTATCCTTGCTGAACCGATCGCCCGCATCTACACATCAGATCCGGCTGTATATGAGCTTGCGGGTTTCCTTATTATGATTTCAGCGTTCTTGCAGCTGTTTGACGGCTTATTGAATTTTTACGCAGGCGGGTTAAGGGGCACTGGAGATACCTTTTTCCTATTGGTCACATCTTTTATGATGGGCTTTGTCGTATTTGTGCCGCTTTCCTATGGGTTTATATTTGTTCTAGACTGGGGCAGCATTGGAGCATGGCTGGCATTGTATTCCTTCCTTATCATCTTTGGGCTCTCCGTAATGATTCGGTTCTATCGTACGAAATGGGCGAACGTAAAAGTGAAGGAAGCGCCATCCGAACCCACCCAATAATATGCAGTTAATAAATGGAGTAACAGTGGATGAAGATCATTCGTTGTTACTCCATTTTTTTAACATAAAAACAAACAACTTGGTAATGATATTAATGGCTGGACACCTCCTCTTGAACTTTAGAAAAGCTGCGACCGTTTGTAACATTCTCTTAATATTAAAGACCCCGTCCTTTAACATTCGAATGTTAAACTAAACTTACAAGGTCGATCGTTCATTCACTTATGAACGCTACAATGACAGGGAGGGAGTCCAATGTTCCAACTGTTTAACTTCAAGACGTTTATGCTGATCATCTCGATGACATTGTTGGGTGTACAATGGATCCAAGGTCCCATCATGATAGACAAAATCGAATTCAAGTCCATGGACGCAATATCGATTGTAGCCCATCGCGGTGCATCGGCTTATGCTCCTGAGAACACGCTTTCAGCATTCGAGAAAGCGGTTGCAATGGGTGCAGACTATATTGAAGTAGACATTCAATGCAGTTTAGATCAAAAGCTCATTGTGTTTCACGATACAGAGGTGGATCGTACGACGGATGGTTACGGTGAAGTGAAAAGTATGACTCTGAGCGCCCTCAAGCAGTTAGATGCAGGCAGCTATTATCATGCTAAATTTTCCAATGAGGCCATTCCAACGCTTGATGAAGTGATTGATAAGTTTGCAGGTAAAGTCGGGATTCTGATTGATTTGAAAGAGCCTGCTCAGTGTCCAGGAATCGATCAGCTGCTAGCTGATTTTCTAATTGAGAAGCAATTAGACCGTTCTGAACCACATGAACTGTTAATCCAGTCCTTTGATACCGAAGTGTTGCGATCCATAAAAAAGGCCCTGCCTTCTGTATCCGTTGGTGTTCTTATAAAACGAAGCCAAGGTCAGCCCAGTGATGCACAACTGCAGGAGTATGCAGACTATGCGGATTATATAAATCCACATCATCGATTAGTGAGTTCTGAGCTTGTGGAACGCGTCCATTCACATGGTATGAAAGTGATCCCATGGACCGTTAAACATAAATTTCATGCAGCTAGAATGATGGCCGCTAAAGTTGACGGCATGATTACGGATTACCCTGATTTAGAATTCAATTAAGTTGTTCTAAGGCCTTCTCGTTTGGAAAAGGTCTTTTTTTCGCCTTA
Source organism: uncultured Paenibacillaceae bacterium (assembly GCA_964447355.1). Lineage (GTDB taxonomy): Bacteria > Bacillota > Bacilli > Paenibacillales > CAYUSG01 > CAYUSG01. Next base: position 29,524 of record CAYUSG010000012.1, on the reverse strand, counting down.
TGAAAGGAGTACCCCTAAAATGGATTCATTATCGAAAAGTTTTATAAAAAATCACAAATGTAAGCGCTTTTATTATATAATGGTACTAATATCCTATCTGAACCTATCATTAACTCTTTTATGTCCTGGGCTAAGAAACTCATGCTTTTACAAAAAGGATGTGAAGTATGCAAGTGACTAAACGCCAAACCCAAATACTTGAGCTTCTGTTGAAGAGTGACAAGGAATTAACAGCAAAAGAAATGGCGAGAGTACTTAATGTCAGCACTCGGACGATTCACCGAGAATTAACAGATATTGAGGCTATGTTAAATGGATTAGGAATTCAGTTAGTGAAACAGGCCGGGAAGGGTATACTCATCGAAGCGACACATTCGCAGTCTCAGCGCTTAAAGGCAATGTTACATAATGCGGATATTACTAAGTTTCATCCAGAGGAACGAAAAGTACTGCTGTTATGCCATTTATTAAAAACGAATGTACCTTCGGGTTTTACGGAGCTTACTGACTTAACTCGTTCAACTTTTCCCACTGTACAGGCAGATTTAGTTATGCTCAGATCATATCTGCGAAAATTCGATTTGAAATTAAGCCGCAGACATGGTGCAGGAGTTGAGATTACAGGCTATGAAGCAGCCAAAAGAGAAGTCATTGCTGACTTGGCACTCGTACACATAGAGGATTCATTTTTCTTAGGATCAATAGGCGAAACTAGCTCTAATCCGGTCAGTCATCAAGTATTGGAGCTTGTGGGACATCACAATCTTCCTTTTGTTGAAAAAGCACTGACTCAATTAGAATCGATTTATCCTACTCAGCTGTCTTATTCTCAGTATAGGAAGTTGGTAGTCCAGGTCACCATAGCACTGACGAGGCAGATGTCCGGGTTGTTGGTATCCGATCACGAGTGCACGTATTCAGAAGAAGGCAGTGATTACGATACGCCTTTTTTTCGTGATGCTGTTCGGTTACTGCACAAATGCTGTGCACCTCAAGAGAAGCACTATCTCTTTAGATTACTTAAAGGTTGGTGTAAGATTGACACGGCTGCTGACTCATCAAGTCTATGGATACCTACAAGTCAAGAGCAGCACACCTGGGTAACATCCTGTATTCAAGAAGTGGGACGTCGCATGGGGCTTGACTTTACTGAGGATTTCTCATTGCTTGAAGGCTTGTTGAAGCATGCAAATGAACTGTTTCAGAGATTGGCAGATAAAGAGATAGTTCGAAATTCATTTCTAAATCATATTAAGGAGCAATACGCTGTTCTTTTTGAACAGGTCACTGCCGCTGTACGCTGCTGCAAACCCAGCTTGCATTTGTCAGGGGATGAAATTGGCTTTTTGGTCATGCATTTTGGAGCCTCAATCGAACGGATTCATCAAATGCCTCGGCGTGTTACAGCCTTAATCGTCTGTACAAGCGGTATAGGATCTTCAAATTTGCTAAGGGTGCGAATTCAGAAGGAAATGCCGCAGGTTGACATTCTTGACCGTATTTCTTGGTATGAGGCATCCAGGGTGTCGTTGCAGGATTATGATCTGCTCATTTCTACTGTTGATCTTCCAATTTCCACGGACAAATATATTAAATTAAGCCCTTTATTAACAGAACAAGAAGTGGACAAGCTACGTGAATTCATTCGCCATAATATCGTGATGAAGGAGAAGTCAGCTGAAGGATCGGACTATCAATCCAGCTTACGACGCATGAACAGCATAAGTAAGCAGCTATGTGCTGCGATTGATATCATTGAGCAGTTTTCGATTCAGACGATTGATATGCCTGCAGTCTCGTCAGCCTCGAAATTCACGGTCGCGGTTCAAGCGATCTGTGCATATATGGAACAAGCAGGTTTAGTTTCAGATCCTACTTCATTGATGAGACTATTGTTGCAGAACGGAGAAATGAAGTCCTCCATGCGTTTGATGAGCAAGTTAGCCCATGTGTTTATAGAAACAGAGTATATTAACCAACCTGTTTTTACATTGTTTAAACTGTGTCCAGCCGATGCTCATAGAGAGCAAGACGAGCTCCAACATATTTTGTGCTTTATCGTTCCTGTTTCAATGGAAAGAGCTCTTTTCCAATCTTCGTTGGAGTTGTTTCAATCGTTGATTAGATCGGATGGCGTCCGTGTGCTGACTGAGGGACAGGATGCAGATATCCATCAATTTGTCATGACTGCAACCGAACGAACAGTTAAAACAGCGTCCAAAGCTTTATCGTAATATTCATGATTGTCGTCATTCGTTTATGACAAAACTATAGGACTTAAGCTATACATTAACGGTGCTGGGGGGCTACTATTAATGTAAGCTAGCAAAACAGCTGCCGGCTTAAAGGTTCGTTGAAGAAGGCAGTCATTAACAATTTCAAACCAACTATAAAGAAAGGAAGCGGCTGTGATGCGCTTCCTTTCTTTGTTGCTTCGGCTAGCTCTCGTAATTCTAAAGGGGGATGAGTTATGCGGAATTCTGTAAGCTTTAAGCTGTTTATTACGTTTTTTCTAAGTATCTTGTGTTTTGTGTTGATTGTGGGAATAGCTTCTTATCAAATGTCCAAACGCGTTATTAAAACGGAAGTTTCGGAAGCATCTGAACAGACAATTATTCAGCTGAGTGATAAATTGGACAATCTTTACGCATCATTAGAAGACTTATCGGCTCAAATGATGGTAGATCAGGATTTTCAATACATGTTATCTGAGGCGAATAAAGCTCATCGACGCGACTATGCTTTTCAGCAATTAGTAGGCGAGATTAACAACCAACGTGACGCTTACGAATATGCTAATAAGCAAGTGCATTCTATTCAGCTGTATTCAATAGAAGGAAAACCGCTAGCTTCTACTCATGGCGAGCTGCTGCATGAAGACTATTCAACTGAGCCATGGTTTCAAAGTATCGTAGAGGCAAACAGCCAGCCGGTATGGCTTGAAACCCTTCCGACAGGATATTCGAATTCAGGCGCCAGCTTTGCTCTGGGACGAGCGTTAAGGAATACAACTGCGAACTCTACGGAGATTACGGCTATCGCTTTAATTGAGGTCAGTACAGAGGTATTCACAGAGCAGTTTGAGCGTGTTCAATTAGGCGATGAGGCACAAGTGTATATTATTAACGATTCAAAAAAAGTTATATTTAATGAACAGTCCGAAGCGCTGGACCCCGTCTATATGCAAGAGGCATTCGGCTCTATCATAACGGATAATGAGCACATGCTGAATGTTTATGCCCGTTCTAATGTTTCGGGATGGTATGTCGTTGGTCAACTCCCTGTAGAGCAGCTTGTAGAAAGTGCAGGGGCCATTTTTAAATTTACACTGATCATGGCTGGAGGGGCTTTAGTTTTCGCTGTTGGCATTGGTTATTTTATCGTAAGATTAATAGGCCGGCCGATCGTTCGAATAAGTCATTTGATGAAGCAAGGAGCAGAGGGGGATTTATCTGTTCGATCCCGCTACAGAACAGCTGATGAAATCGGGCAACTGGGGCAAAGCTTCGATCATCTAATGGGTCAATTCACCAATCTAGTAAACATGTCGAATCAGACCGTCCAAGAAGTCTATGAAACGACGCAGCAGCTGACGAGTGTCTCAAGAGCAACAGAACGTTCCGCATATGAAGTTGCAACGGCCACTGAAGCTATTTCGAAGGGGGCAGGCAATTTGGCTGAAGAAGCAGAACGTGGAAATGAGCTTCGTCAGCAACTAGAAGGCAGAATAAATGAAGTGATCCAAGTTCATTCTGAATTGGACAGTTACGTCGATGGCGTTAAGTTGTCCAGTGAGCAGGGTGCTGCGTATATGAAGGAATTAACCGCAAAAACAACGAAGGCAGAAGCTGCAACATTAACGATGATGCAAAAGGTTAATCAATTACAAACCAATACACAATCCATCCGCAACATTTTGGACATGCTTACGGAGATGGCAAAGCATACCCATATCCTTTCACTTAACGCAACGATTGAAGCCGCACGTGCGGGTTCAGCAGCAGGCAAGGGGTTTTCCGTTGTTGCCGATGAAATACGCCAGCTAGCAGATCAATCCAAGCAATCTATTGAAATTGTGGATGACATCATAGATCGGATTCATCTTGATATGCATGAAACGGTTGTACTGCTCAGAGAAGCCGGTCCTATCTATAAAGCTCAAATTGATGCTGTGGTTGAGACAGATACGCTATTTAAGGACGTCTATACGAATATGAATCAGTTCATCGAGCAGCTATTACAAGCTAATACTTACGTGGAAGAGATGGGAACGGCACAAATCGTATTAGCTGAGACAATGGTAAATTCAAGTGCAATTTCTGAGGAGTTTCTTGCAACAGCTGAAGAAGTGACAAGTGTCAGTTCACAGCAGCATGGTGTCAGCAAAAATATCGTTGAGCTGTCGAATAAACTTAACACATTCGCGAGCGCTCTGAAAGATACGTTAAATGCGTATAAGGTATAACCGAAAAGTCATTAGGCAGGATTTACTTCCTGTTCAAAAAACGATATCCTGTACTATGGTATGAGTAAATAACCTAGTCAAACCATGGGAGAGGCGGATCGTTTACATGTTAGAATTTATTAAAGCCATTATTCTAGGTATCGTTGAAGGCTTAACGGAATTTTTGCCTGTTTCGTCTACGGGTCACTTAATTCTCGTTGGTGATTTGCTTGGATTCGAGGGTGACGCTGAAACAACATTTAAAATTGTCATTCAGTTAGGGGCAGTCATGGCGCTGCTTGTGTTGTATTGGTCTAGATACATGGGGATTCTTAAGGATTTGCTTACATTTAATTTTAAAGAGAAGAAGAAGCTTAACGCCATTCACATGGTGCTGGCTATGATTCCAGCCCTGATTGTATATCTTATCTTTAAAGATATCATTAAAGGCACACTGTTCGGTCCAGAACCGGTTTTGATTGGATTAGTTGTGGGCGGGGTGCTGCTTATTATTGCAGCCCGAGCGAAGAGAACCATCACAGCTGAAGAGACCGACGATATTAGCTACAAGCAAGCACTGGGCATTGGTATGTTCCAATGCTTAGCTTTATGGCCGGGTTTTTCTCGTTCTGGATCGACCATTTCAGGGGGATTGCTGCTTGGTACAAGCCAGAAGGCTGCTGCCGATTTCACATTCATGATCTCTGTACCAGTTATGTTTGGCGCAACTATTCTTGATCTATATGACAGCAGAGACCTGCTGACCACTGATGATCTGCTGCTGTTTTTAGTTGGTTTTATATCAGCATTTGCTGTGGCTATGCTTGCGGTGGTCACTTTCTTGAAGGTGATCAAACGATTGCGCTTGGAATGGTTCGCATTATACCGTTTTGTGATAGCTGGATTGTTCTATGTATTCGTAATGTATTAATTATTGTAGAAGCACGGGAAACCGAGTGGCAAAAGCTAGGGCACAGCAGGAAATCATTCCTGGCTGTGTCTTTTGGTGTATACTTCAAAAAATGATCTAGATTCCATAGGGCATTATGAAATGGATTCAAGGATCGAAAGAAAGGTTGATTTAAGATGCAGTTATTATTTGATAGTGCTCGTTGGATTCATATTATAAGTGGTTTTCTGGCGCTATGTGTATTCTGGATTCCCATTGTAACGAAGAAAGGAGGGCGTGTACACAATCGTGTGGGTTGGATGTATGTAGCGGCAATGGCAAGTGTATCCATGACTGCTTTTATTATGGGAGTGTATCGTCTAACTTGGGATGCCGGGAGCGACATAGATGCAATTCCTTTCTCATGGTTTCTGTTGTTCATAGCGGTATTAAGTGCCTCAACGGCCTGGTATGGAGTTCGCGTGCTTCGCCATAAACGCCGTACATCGATGCATCGAAATGTTATAGATTTATTATTTCCAGCTGTATTGTTTGTTTCAGGCATTGGTATATCTGCTTATGGTTGGGTGATTGGCTTTCCGTTATTACAGTATTTCCCGTTATTAGGGTTATTCTTAGGCGGAACTCAGTTTATGTATTGGATAAAGGTTCCGAAGACCAGATCACACTGGGTTGTTGAGCACATCGTGGGGATGCTGTCCTGCTGTATTTCTACAGTTACAGCGTTTACGGTATTTGGGGCACCAAGGTTGCTGAATGTAGAATCCGTTAGCCTAATCATATGGTTCTTGCCGACGATTATATTGGTTCCACTGATCGTAGGTTTTACAATAAAATATAAACGTAAAATGGATGTTAGAGCTTAGGGTCGAGACTAAGATATATAAAATACTATTAGCACAGCCCAAAAGTAGTAGGGGGCAGATCACCCCCGTATACAATGAAATGCGGTGTCGGCCAGCTGTGCATTTTTTCTTCTTTTTAAGTGAGATTTTCCAGTCTATTGACTTTTAATACAAGCTATCTTTATCATGAATATATACGATTGTGAAAGGATATGGATCAGATGAAACACTGGGAAAATATGAGATACACTGTAAAAAGCTTCTTCCCCATATCTTTGAAGAATAAGATTTTTCTAGCCGTGCTTCTGCTTGTATTATTACCTTTATTCTTATTGTTCTTGTATATCTTTAATGAGATTGAAGAATCTATGAAGGATACCACCACCCAGCAAGCTCATTTCGAAATTCAAAACTTGAATCAAAAATTTGGCACGTTACTGTCTACTGTTATGCAGTCATTTATTTTGTTAAATAAAGACGCGTCCATTACATCCACTTTTGAAAACCCTTACAAGGATTCTCCGCTCGAGAGTCAAAAAAACATTGAAGACAAGTTGAAAAACATAGACAGCTCAATTTTCCTATATAATTCTCCGCAAGTCTTCTACACATTGGCTGATTTACAAGGGAATATATATACGTCCTATCGTCCTAAACAGCCTTTGGACTATGCTGATTTTATGGAACAACTGCCGTTTGAGGCAGCCATTACAAATTACAAGAATCATCCCTTTACGTGGATCATTGAACCCAATTACGTCCATTATGATTATACCAACAGTACCCGTTTATTATCGTTGTACGCCGTTTTGGCAGATGAACAACAGCAAGTGTACGGTATAGCGAGAATCGGCATTGATTATACGATGTGGTTTAATGCGCAGCTTAAAGGCTCCACTTTATTCCAGGACTTCTCGATCGTGTCTTCTAAGAAAGATGTGGTGTATACGTTCTCTAAGCCAGATCCAAGCTTGCTAACAGACTCCATTATTAACAGCCTTCAGAAAACGGATGGATACATGACGGAACAAGATCGGATTCTCAATTATAGTTACGTTTCGGATCTGGATTGGTACCTCGTGAACCGTATTGCATTAGATCAGCTGTTCGCGGATATTTATGCAGTTAAGCAGCGATTTTTGATCATCTATTTGTCCTTTATGGTTGCGTTAGTTTTGGTGATGTTCTTAATTTCATCTTCGATTACACGGCCGTTAAATAAGCTTCGCAAGCATGTGTTGGAAATGAATCAAACGGATATGTCCGCTAATTTGCCGGAAAATGAATATAAAGGTGAAATGCTGGATTTAACGAAGGGTTTTAATAAAATGGCTCTGGATATTAATGCGATGGTGAAGCGTTTAAGTGAGGAGAAGCTGCAAAAAGAAGCGATACGGTTTAAAATGCTGCTGTTTCAAATGAATCCTCATTTTCTGCTAAATACGTTAAACACCGTGAAGTTTATCGCTTGGAAGCAGAAAAATAAAGAGATTTCCGAAATATGTGTAGCGTTAGGCTCCTTGCTGGAAACCAGTCTTAACTCTGATATTGAGTTAATCCATCTGAAGGATGAGCTGCAATTAATTGAATCCTACCTGTATATTCTTAAGTTTAGGTTTGAAGATCGCTTTGACGTTCGCTTCGAATTGGGAGAGCCAGTTTTACAATATGCTCTGGTGCCCAAAATTAGTCTCCAGCCCTTAGTAGAAAATGCCGTCCAGCACGGATTTCGAAACCTGGATAAGGGAGGGCTTATTGTCATTCGTGCTTATTCCAAGGATAAGCGTTTATGGATTGAAGTCGAAGATAACGGAGAGGGCGCTCAGGAACACAAAGAGAAAGAAGAATCGAAACGGCCTAGAGGGATTGGAATTGGTAATTTACGGGAAAGACTCGATATCATATTCCCTAACAATGCTGAACTTAGAATGGAACCGCTGACTAAAGGCACAAAAGTGCAATATAGCATTCCGCTTATGCTATCTATTCCAAACCAGCTGGAGGAACAATAAATGTGGACTGTACTCATTGTGGAAGATGAACGCTTTATTCGGGAATCGATCCGAGAAATTGTAAATTGGAATGAATTGAATTTTCAAGTGATAGGTGAAGCCTCTAATGGTGCCGAGGCATTAGACCTCATTGAACGAGACAAGCCGGATCTTGTCATCTCAGATATTATGATGCCCAAGCTGACAGGCGTAGAATTATTAAAGAAGACGCGGGAACTCGGTCTTGGCTCCAAATTTATTATGCTTACCAGCATGAATGAATTTGACTATGTACGGGAATCTTTGGAATACGGCGCCTCTAATTATATTTTAAAGCTGTCCATGAGCATCGACTCCTTCAGGGAAGCATTAGAGAAGGTTGGTAACGAGTTAAAAAGTAAGGACTTACAATCTACTCCGAATATTCATATTTCGTATAAAAGTATTTGGGACAGGTTGTACGATGAGGAGCATGGCGCAGCAAACTCAGCAGGTATGCAGCCTATCGAGAGCAAGGGTCATCAGCTAACGATGATCTCGATACTGCATGGATTAGAACAGTGGTCAGTACAAGACTTTTGGACATTAAATCTAGTGGAACATACCCCATCAGCCAACATTCAACTTTATACTGAATACGGTCATTCAACTGTCTTCTGCTGGTCCTTTAAGCCGATTTGTTTGAATGCTTTCACAGGTCCCATCGTTGTGTCCAAAGA